>JAKLIT010000062.1 GCA_022709465.1 Candidatus Omnitrophota bacterium
TGCTGCGGGATGTGGCCGACGACCGCTCCCATGTGGATCTCGCAATCTCTGCCGATAGTCGTGCCGGCAGCGACGTAAGCGTGCGCCAATACCGAGGTACCGTCGCCTATGGCCGCTCCGTCCTCGATTATCGCATAAGGCCCGATTTCCACGTCCCCGAGTTCGGCCTTTCCCCCGATTATCGCGGTAGGGTGTATTTTAGGCATCTCTCGCACCTTCTTTCGGGTTAAAAACGATGAGGAATTCCCCCCTCGGTTTCGTCTTCTCGAAATGCGCGACGGCTTCGGATACGCCGCAACGCAGTGTTTCCTCGAATTTTTTCGTAAGCTCGCGCATCACCGACACTTTGATATCCCCGAATATCTCCAGTATGTCGGATAGGGCCTTTGATATGCGGTGCGGTGATTCGTAAAGCACGACCGTCCTCTTCTCATCCCTGAGTTCACCGAGGCGTTTCCTGCGCGCGGCCGACTTGTTCGGAAGGAACCCTTCGAATACGAACCTGTCGGTCGGCATCCCGGAGACGACAAGCCCGAGTATCACTGCGCTCGGGCCGGGTATACCGATGACGTTTATGCCGTTTTTGACCGCAAGCCCTATTATATGCGCGCCGGGATCCGATATGCCGGGCGTGCCGGCGTCGGAGACGAGCGCTATGTCCTTGCCTTCCTTCAAAAGGCCTATAAGGTACTCGCCCTTTGTCACCTGGTTGTGCTCGAAATAGCTCGTAAGCGGGGTTGTTATCCCGTAGTGCGCGGTAAGTATCTTCGTGTGGCGGGTGTCTTCCGCCGCTATGAGGTCGACGCCCTTCAGGGTCTCTACCGCCCTGAACGTGATATCTTTGAGGTTACCTATAGGCGTCGCGACTACGTGCAGTGTGCCTGTTGGCATAGTCCCTATTCGACCGTGACCGATTTTGCCAGGTTGCGCGGCTGGTCGACGTCCCTTCCCCTGGCGACCGCTATGTGATATGCCAACAACTGCAGCGGCAATACCGTAAGCAAGGGGGACAACGGCTCTTCGGTCTTCGGTATATACAGCACTGAGCTTACGTGTTTTTTCACCGAGAGGTCGCCCTCGGTCGCTATCGCGATGACTTTCCCATCGCGCGCGCGTATCTCCTGGATATTGGATATCATCTTGTCGTACGTAAGCGATCCCGGCGTTATCGCGACCACAGCCATGTTCTTTTCTATCAGCGCTATCGGCCCGTGCTTCATCTCGCCTGCGCCGTATCCTTCCGCGTGTATATAAGATATCTCCTTGAGCTTCAGCGCGCCCTCGAACGCGTTCGGGTAATTCACCCCGCGGCCTATATACATGAAACAGGGCAGCTTATAATATTTCCTTGCGCACTCCTTTATCCTGCCGGCCTCGTCGAGGATGCTGTCCATATGCTCCGGGATCATTTCGAACTCTGCCAGTATTTTCTTCATCTGCCTGCGCCCTATCTTTCCCCTGGCTGCGCCAAGATACAACGCCAGCAGTATGAATATCGCGACCTGGGCCGTATACGCCTTGGTCGACGCTACGCCGACCTCCGGGCCCGCATGCGTGTATATGACGCCGTCGGACTCCCTGACTATCGTCGAGCCGACGACATTGCATATCGATATTACCTTTATGCCTTTCTTCTTCGCTTCCCTCAGCGCGGCGAGCGTGTCCGCGGTCTCCCCCGACTGACTGACGGCTATGAAGAGTGTCCTGCGCGAATACGCCGGGTCGCGGTACCTTAATTCGCTCGAGACATCCACTTCGACGGGTATCTTGGCGAATTTTTCTATAAGGTACTCGCCGATGAGGCCCGCGTGGTACGCCGTGCCGCAGGCGGAGATCATTATATTGTCTATGCCCTTCAGCTCCGAAGGCCTGAGGTTTATCCCGTCGAGCTTTATCCTGCCCTTAACGGCGTTTATCCTCGTCGTGAGTATCTTATGTATTACGCGCGGTTGTTCGTAAATCTCCTTGAGCATGAAATGGGCGAACCCGCCCTTCTCCGCCTGTGATATATCCCACTCTATCCTGGTCGCCTTCTTGTGCACCTTCCTGCCGTCTAAGTCCGTTATCGAGACGCCGTCTTTCGTCAGCGCGATGACCTCCTTGTCGTCCACAAATATCACCTTGCGCGTCCTGTCCATAACGGCGGGGCAATCTGAGGCGAGAAGGTTCTCGCCTTCCCCTATCCCGACTATTAGCGGCTCCCGTTGCGGGCGCCGACGAGCTTGCCCGGCTCATCCTTATGTATGACCGCTATGGCATAGGATCCCCGGGCTTCCTTTAGCGCTTTCCTTACCGCATCCTCCAGGTTGCCGCGGTAATGCTCCTCGATAAGGTGCGGCAGGACCTCGGTGTCGGTATCGGAGCAGAACTTATGGCCTTTCTTCTGGAGCATAGCTTTCAGCTCCTCGCAATTCTCTATTATGCCGTTATGCACAAGGGCTATTTCTTTTTTACAGTCGTAATGGGGGTGGGCGTTTACGTGGTTCGGGACTCCGTGGGTGGCCCATCTGGTGTGGGCTATCCCGGCGCTGCCGGAAAGGGGATTCTTCCTGAGCCCTTCGTAGAGCTCTTTTATCTTCCCGGGCATTTTAAGGGACTTGATCCTCGACCCCTCGAGCACGGCTATGCCGGCGGAATCGTAACCCCTGTATTCAAGCCTCGCAAGGCCCCTTACCAGTATCGGCGCAGCCTGCTCGCTGCCTATATATCCTGTTATGCCGCACATTTTTTATATACTATCCTTCCTTCCGCCATTGTAAGCCAGACATCGTATTTGTTGTCGAAGAGTACTATATCCGCGTCGTTGCCGGGACGTATTGCGCCTTTCCTCCCGAGCCCCAGCAGTTTTGCCGGGTTGCCGGACGCAAGCCCGACAGCCTCGGCCACGGACAGGTCGCCGAACCTTACGGCATTCATGACCGCGTTTATCATCGTAAGCCCGCTGCCCGCGATCGTACCGTCCTTAAGCCTGTATACGCCGCCGTCCCACTTCGCATCGAACGATGCGTCGTTCCTCAGTGAGTCGGTTATCAGGATCACCTTCTCCTTGCCTTTGCACTTGAGCAGGATCCGGAAAGCCTGGGGGCTTATATGTTCGCCGTCAAGGATCACGGTCGCGCTTATCCTGTGGTCTTCCAGTATCGCGCCTATCGCCCCCGGTTCCCTGTGCCGGAACTCATCCATGGCGTTGAAAACGTGCGTCGCGCAATTTGCCCCGAGGTCCGCGGCGTTCTCGACCTCATCGAATGCCGCTTTCGTGTGGCCGATCGAGGGGACCACTCCTTTTGACTTTAATATCTTTATCGCCTCGGCGGCCCCTTTAAGTTCCGGGGCTACCGTCATCAGCTTCAGGTGACCTTTCGATCTCCTGACCAAGTCCCTCAACTCCCGGTTGTCGGGTTTCCTGGCAGACCGCTTGTCCTGGGCCCCCGACCTTGCCTTGTTCAGGTAAGGACCTTCTATGTTTATTCCGAGTATCTTCGCGCCTCCGTCCTGCCCGCTAATATAACCTACCGCGGAATCGACTTTCTTCGCCGTCGCCTTGCGGCTTGAGCACGGGATCGCGGAAAGGAACCCGGTCGTCCCGAACATCGCTTCGTGGCACGCGACCTTTTCCGGGTCTCCGTACACCTGCAGGTCTATGAAACCCGGCGCGGCAAAACATCCGTTAGCGTCTATAAGCCTTGAGCAGGGGAGCCCGGACGCGGGCTTCCTGCCGATTTTCGCGATCCTGCCGTCCTTCACGAGGATCGACCCTTCTTTTACGACTTTCCCGTCGGCCGTCAGGACGTTCGCGTTAAATATCAGGAAATTCATCTTGCGGCGTATTTGACGAAAGACAGGTCGTCTATGAATATCGTCCCTTTGTTCAGGCCGCGGCCGTTCCTGAAAACAAATACTATGTCGAGCACCCTGCTCCAATCATTGATGTTCGAGAACCTCGAGAGAGGGATCTCTACCTTCTGCCATTCCCCCGCGGCAAGCTTGTCTATGTACGGGGCGATGTCCACCGACGATATCTTGTCGACGCCCATTATATACGAGCCGTCCCCGTCCGTATCCTGGTGCATCTCTATCGAGAAGAGGGCGCCTCCGGCGGGGTCCCTGTACCAGAACGACAGGAAGTCGTAACCCCTGAGGTCGCTGAACGCCATCAGTTCTATCTGCTGGCCCGCTACGTCGGTCTTCCTCCCGGCAAGCAGCGTAGACCAGTAATACGAAAACCCGGCGCCTTTGCTCACGTCGAAATCCAAACGCAGCGATGCTCCGCTATTGCCGTGCCTCTCCTCGGGGTTTTCGGTGAACGTCGGTATGCATTTGACGCCCGCCTCCTCGTATCCCTGCGTCTTGCCTCCCAGCAGGTTGAACATCTTCCTGGCATCATAATTATCAACGATGAACGCCTGCACGGGCTCATCCGAGGTAGCCGCAGGCACTGCGGCAGCCGCAGGTACCTCGGATGCCGCGGAAATAATGAACGATACCAATAATATTGCCGTCCCTGTGCGCATGGCGGGGCCTACTTGTCTGACGAGAACATTATATTGTCTACGTAAAGGACGCCTTCCCTGTAATCGCAGGTCATATCGTCAAAGGTGAAGACGATCTCTTTCATTTTCGTCCAGTCGGTTATGGAGCCAAGCTCTTTCAGGCCCTGCATCGGCACTACGATCTCCTGCCATTCGGCAGTTATGCCTTTTATTATGAAGACGACCCGCTCGCCCTTATTGTTCTTCATCTCGAGCTTGAATTTCGTGGTAAATCCCTTGCCCGCGTCCCCTTTTATGGCCATCTTCATGCTGTCGTAAGGGGTCAGGTCGGTATCGTTAAGTTTTATGTATATGCCGTTGAAGGCCGGACCGCTCGCCGCGACATCGTAAGATATCTTCATAACGCGGCTCTCTTCGGTAGGCTTTCCGAGCACGCCGTAGAGTTTTATCATCTCGATCGTGCAGCCCTGCGTAGTATCAAGCGGGTTGGAATTCCACGCGCCTATGTCCGTGCCGAGGTCGCTGCGGCCGTTCGTTTCAAAACTCGCTACCACGAGTTCGCCGGCATTCGCCTCCTGAAAGGCGAATAAAAGTACCCCTAAAAAAACAAATAACAGGCATATGGACCTCATCCTGTTTTTCATTGTTTTGCTCCTTATTTTATATGGCGTCCCCACGGGGATTTGAACCCCGGTCGCAAGCTTGAAAAGCTCGTGTCCTGACCAGGCTAGACGATGGGGACGCGTCATATTTATCTCGGCGTAGTTTCCGGACAATTATACCTGATTGCTGCCGTTTTGTCCATGCCGCCGGGGCGTGTTATTTGGCGTCCTCCTCGCCCTCTTCTTCCTCGATCACCGAGGCGACAGAAGCCACTTTATCTTTTTCTTCGAGTTTGATTATCCTTACGCCCTGGGCGGCACGGCCGGTCGAGCGTATGTCCTTGACCGGGCAGCGGACTATGGATCCCTTGCCCGTTATCAGCATTATCTCGTCGTTGTCGGAAACGGTCTTCAGGGCTACGGCCTCGCCGTTCTTGGGTGTCACCTTTATGTTAATTATGCCCTTGCCGCCCCTGCTCTGCGTCCTGTACTCCTTGATCTGCGTCCTCTTGCCGAACCCCAGCGACGTTATCGTAAGCACCGTCGTCTCAGGATCGGCGACGGCCATCGCTATCAGCTCGTCCTTCTTGCCGAGCGTGATGCCCTTGACCCCCTTGGCGGAGCGGCCCATGTCCCTTACCTGGGATTCCTGGAACCTTATCGCCTTTCCGTCCTTGGTCGCGAGCAGTATCTCCTTCTTGCCGTCCGTCATCGCGACACCTATCAGCTCATCCCCTTTCTCGAGCGTTATGCCGATGATACCGCCTTTTCGCGGATGGCTGAACGCTTCGAGCGACGTCTTCTTTATCACGCCCAGTTTCGTGGCCATGATAAGGAAATGCTCGGCCTTGAATTCCTTGACCGGGACGAACGCGCTTATGCGCTCACCCTGCTGCATCTCGAGCAGGTTTATCATCGCCTTGCCCCTTGCCTGGCGGCCTGCCTGCGGTATGTCGTAGACCTTCAGCCACAGCACGCGCCCCTGGTTGGTAAAGAACAGTATGTATTCGTGTGTCGTCGCTATGAAGAGGTGCTCGACGAAATCTTCCTCTTTCACATCGGCGCCGGTGACCCCCTTACCGCCCCTGCGCTGTTTGCGGTAAGCGGAGACCGGGAGCCTCTTGATATACCCGGTATTGCTTATCGTTATGACAACGTCCTCTTCCGCGATGAGGTCCTCGATCTCAAGGTCCTCGATCTCGCCGACGATGTTCGTGATCCTCTCGTCGCCGTATTTCTCCTTTATCTTGCCCACCTCTTCCTTGACTATCTGGTAAACCTTCTTCTCACTCTTCAATATGGACTCGAGGTACTCTATCTTTTTAATCAGCTCGAGGTATTCCGCCTCGAGTTTTTCGCGCTCAAGTGCCGTAAGCCTGCGCAGCTGCATCTCGAGTATCGCCTGCGCCTGTATCTCGCTGAAATCGAATTTCTTCATGAGGCCTTCTTTAGCGTCGGCCTCCGATTTCGATTTCTTGATGAGCTCGATTATCTTGTCGAGGTTGGCGAGGGCTTTCTTCAACCCCTCCAATATGTGGGCTCGCTCTTTTGCGCGCGCGAGGTCGAATTTCGTCCTGCGTATGACGATCTCCTTGCGGTGCTTTATGTAGCACTCGAGTATCTGCTTGAGGTTCAGGACCTTCGGCCTGCTGTCGACGAGCGCGAGCATTATGATGCCGAAGGACGTCTCGAGCTGCGTATGCTTGAAGAGCTGGTTCAGGACGACCTGCGCGTTGGCGTCCCTCTTCATCTCGACGACGACCCTGAGGCCGTCCTTATCGGACTCGTCACGCAGGTCGGATATGCCCTCGATCTTCTTATCAGTGACGAGCTGGGCAATGCTCTCTATGAGGTTCGCCTTGTTGACTTGGTAAGGGATCTCGGTTATTACTATCGATTCCTTGCCGGACTTCTGTGATTCGATGCTCGCCTTTGCCCTTATCTTTATGAGCCCGCGGCCGGTCGTATACGCCTGTTTGATCCCTTCGCGGCCGCATATGATGCCGCCCGTCGGGAAATCCGGCGCCTTGATTATCTTCATGAGGTCTTTTATGGATATATCGGGATCGTCTATCACCGCGCCGATGCCGTCCGACACCTCCGAGAGGTTATGCGGTGGTATGTTCGTCGCCATACCGACCGCTATGCCGGACGATCCGTTAATAAGCAGGTTCGGCAGCGCGGCCGGCAGGACTACCGGTTCTTTTAGCGAGGCGTCGAAGTTGGGTACGAAATTAACCGTATCTTTTTCGAGGTCGCCGAGCATCTCTTCCGTTATCGCGGCCATGCGCGCCTCGGTATACCTCATAGCGGCCGGCGAATCGCCGTCGACCGAACCGAAGTTCCCCTGGCCGTCGGCCAGAGGGTACCTCAGCGAGAAGTCCTGCACCATCCTGACAAGGGAATCGTATATCGCCACGTCGCCGTGGGGATGGTACTTACCGAGGACCTCTCCTACGATCCTCGCAGACTTCTTGTAGGGCTTCGAATGCTCGAGCCCGAGCTCGTTCATCCCGTACAATATCCTGCGGTGCACCGGTTTAAGGCCGTCCCTTACATCCGGCAGCGCCCTTCCGACGATTACGCTCATCGCGTACGAGATGTAAGAATCCTTCATCTCGTCTTCTATGTATACCGGCAACACCTTTTCATTGCGTGCGTACATTTGCTGTTATCGACCCTCCTTTTAAACGTCCAGGAACCTTACTTCCGGGGCGTGTTTTTCTATAAATTCCCTTCTCGGTTCGACCGCGTCGCCCATGAGAATAGTGAACATCTCTTCCGCCTCGACGGCATCTTCCATCGTGACCTTAAGCAGCGTCCTCTTCTCCGGGTCCATGGTCGTCTCCCACAGCTGCTGCGGGTTCATCTCGCCGAGGCCCTTATATCTCTGTATGCTCATGCCCTTCTT
>JAKLIT010000063.1 GCA_022709465.1 Candidatus Omnitrophota bacterium
AGCCGAAAGCCAAGGTGTTTGTAGATACTGCGAAGATCGAGGTCAAAGCAGGTAAAGGCGGCGACGGCTGCCAGAGCTTCTACAAGGATAAGTTCGCCCGCTACCCGGTCCAGAACGGAGGGCCGGGGGGCAAGGGCGGTGACGTAATAATCCTCGCGAACGGCAACATACACACGCTCCTGGACTTCCAATATCGCCAGCACTTCAAGGCCCACAAAGGCGAGAACGGTTCATCCAACAATAAGAACGGAAAAGGCGGCCAGGACTGCGTCATCGAGGTCCCACCGGGAACGATAGTCAAGGATCTCGAGTCGGGACTTGTCCTCAGGGACCTTAGGATGCCCGGCGACCGCTTTATCGCCGCCAAGGGCGGCCTGGGCGGGCGCGGGAACGCATCCAAGAAACCCGCCACCCAGGGAGAGCCCGGGGAAGAAAAACTCCTTAAGCTCGAGCTGAAACTGATAGCGGATTGCGGGCTCATAGGGTTCCCGAATGCCGGCAAATCGTCGCTTATATCAAAGATCTCCAAAGCGAAGCCGAAGATCGCGCCGTATCCGTTCACGACGAAGGAGCCGGTCCTCGGCATAGTCGAGTTTAGCTCCGCGAAACAGCCGCACGGCCGCACTTTCAAGGTCGCGGACATACCGGGCCTTATCGAAGGCGCCCATGCAGGAAAAGGGCTTGGAGATAAGTTCCTTCGCCACATTGAGCGCACGAAGATATTGATACACATTGTAGATATGGCGGGGGTCGACCAGAGGGACCCGCTTGGTGATTTCCGGGCGCTTAATAAGGAATTGGAGCAGTACGGGCCCGTCCTCGGCAAAAAAGCCCAGCTGGTAGTCGCGAACAAGATGGATCTGCCTGCCGCGCAGCCAAATCTAAAAAAGTTTAAGTCGAAAGTAAAAAAGGATATAATAGCGGTATCGGCATTGACCGGAGAAGGTATCGAAGAACTGAAGAAAGCAATAGTCAAGGAGCTGGAAGCGCACAATGAGGGATAGTTTCCTGAAAAATCTCAGGCTTGTCGTTGTCAAGGTGGGGACGTCGGCGTTCACGTCGAAGTCGCATCCGATGAACCGGCGCGCCGTGAAACAGATATCGGAGCAGGTCTGCGAATTGCTCGACAGGGGGATAAAGGTCGTGCTCGTGAGCTCGGGCGCCATAGGCGCCGGGATGCACCTGCTCGGGCTGAAGTCGCGTCCGAAATCGCTCGACCACCTGCAGGCCTCCGCCGCCATAGGCCAGGCGCAACTGATGAAGTCATACGACGAATATTTCAGGAGGCGCGGGCGCAAGGTTGCGCAGGTCCTGCTGACCCGGGATGATTTCAAGGAGCATAAGAGATACACGAGCGTAAAGGGCACGATAAATACGATACTCGAATACGGCGCCGTGCCTATAGTTAACGAGAACGACACGGTCTCAGTCGATGAGATAAAGTTCGGCGATAACGACACGCTCGCCGCGCTCGTCACGACGCTGCTTGCCGCGGACCTTCTGATAATACTGTCCGACGTCGACGGCTTGTACAGCCATATAGGCAGGAAAGAGGTCGTGGATACTGTCGAGGAGATACACTCTGGCATAGAGAAGCTCGCGTGCGGCACGGATAAGGAAGTGTGCGTAGGAGGCATGGCCACGAAGATAAAAGCCGCGAAAGCGGTCACCGACGCGGGGATACCCATGGTCATAGCTAACGCGAAATCAAAAAATATACTCTTAAGGATAACAGGCAGGGAGAAGGTAGGCACCATATTCGCTCCCCGCTCAAGAAGGAGCCAGACATAAATGGGAGACATTAAGGCGCAGGTCATGGACATAGCGCGCGACGCGAAAAAAGCTTCCTTCGAGATGGGCCAGCTCTCTTCGGCCGTTAAAGATAAGGCGCTTTACGCGATGGCCGACGCGCTCGAGAAGAACAAGCCCGCCATATACGCGGCGAACAGGAAGGACGTGAAAGCGGCGCAGTCAGGCAAGCTCGGCGCGGCGTTCATAGACCGCCTTACTCTCAACGACAAGAGGATAAAGTCGATGGCCGAAGGACTCAGGACCGTCGCTTCGCTGCGCGATCCTATCGGCGAGGTCATCAGGATGTGGACCAGGCCTAACGGGCTATGGATAGGGAAGCTGCGCGTCCCGCTCGGGGTCATAGGCGTGATATACGAGTCCCGGCCGAACGTCACTGCCGACTGTATCGGATTGTGCCTGAAGGCGGGCAACAGCGTTATACTGCGCGGCGGCAGCGAGTCCATCAATTCAAATATAGCGATATTCGGCATACTCAACGAGGCGGCGAAGGAAGCCGGCATTCCCGATGGGGCGATAAACCTCATAAAGACGACCGACAGGAAGGCGGTCCATGCGCTGCTGGGCTTAAGCGAGCTTGTCGACCTCATCATCCCGAGGGGGGGCGAAAGCCTAATAAAGGAGGTCTCGCGCAGGTCGAAGATACCGGTGCTGAAGCATTATAAGGGCGTATGCCACGTCTATGTAGACGAAGACGCCGACCTTAACATGGCCGAGCGGATCTGTTTCAACGCGAAGGTGCAGAGGCCTTCGGTCTGCAACGCGATGGAGACCCTGCTGGTCAACGAGGACGTTGCCGCGCGGTTCCTGCCTTCTATGATAAAGAAATATAAGGAAGCGGGAGTCGAGATACGCGGATGCGCCATGACTCGCAGGATAATCAAGGGCTTGAAGGCCGCCTCCGACAAGGACTGGTCGTCGGAGTATCTGGACCTCATACTGTCGGTAAAGGTGGTAAAGAACCTGCATGAGGCCGTCGAGCATATTAACACATACAGCACGAAATTATCGGACGCCATAGTAACCGAGAATTACCATAACGCGGTGGAGTTCCTGAAGAAGGTGGACTCCGCCTCGGTATACGTGAACGCGTCGACGCGGTTCACGGACGGCGGCGAGTTCGGTTTCGGCGCGGAGATAGGCATATCGACCGACAAGTTCCACGCTCGCGGGCCCGTAGGGGTCGAAGAGCTGACGAGCTACAAATACATCATCTACGGCAACGGTCAGATAAGGGAGTGACAACATGCGTATAGGCATACTCGGAGGGACGTTCAACCCGATACATACGGGGCATCTGGTGCTCGCGGAAGAAGCGAGGGAGAAGTTGAACCTCGACAAGGTCATACTCGTGCCGGCTTACGTTCCGCCCCACAAGAAGGAAGAGGAGCTCGCGGAGCCGAACGACAGGTTCAAGATGGTGGAACTCGCGATAAGGGGCAATCCGGGTTTCGAGGTCTCGTCGGTCGAGATAGACGCGAAGACGACCTCGTATTCGGTCGAGACCCTGAAAGCTTTCAGGCAGAAATACGGCGAAGAGGCGCGGCTCTTTTTCCTGACGGGCGCGGATTCTCTCGGCGAGCTCTATACGTGGAAAGAGATAGACCAGATCTTCAAGCTCTCGAATTTCATAGTCGCGAGCCGCCCCGGGTACGATGTATCGAAAGTCCCGAACGGTGTCGAGCATGTGACCATCACTTCGCTCGAGATATCCTCGTCGCTTATAAGGAAGAAGATCAAAGAGGGCAAGTCGATAAGGTACCTTGTTCCTGAACCGGTAAGGGAATATATCATAGCGAGAAGGCTTTACAAATAAATAAAGAGGTGTCCGCATGAAGAACTATTACTACGGTCCCGAAGGCAAATTAGTAAAGGACATACCGGTCGAGCAGTTCCGCGACGCCCTCGCCGCGGAGAACTCGCTGCTTTGGGTCGACATGGAGGAGCTCTCCGACAGCGACATAGAGGTCCTAATGGATGTTTTCGGGCTGCATCCTTTGACCGTCGAGGACTGCATTATGCCGAACGCGCGCCCGAAGGTCGAGGATTTCAAGAATTACCTGTTCCTGATCACACAGGGCGTAAGGATTGACCCGGATACCTCTAAGATAGGCACTTTCGAGGTGGATTTCTGCATTGGCAAGAATTACCTGATCACCGTTCATACCGATTCTATCGACGCGATATCGCTGAACCTCGACAGGGTCGATAAGGGTTCCCCTATAATCACGCGCGGCAGCGATTTCCTCGCGTATGCGATACTCGAGTCGCTGGCTGATACCTACTACCCTATAGTCGACAGGTTCGACAAGCGCGTCGACGACATGGAGGCAGAGCTTTTCAAGGACCCCACGACGAAGACGTTCAACCAGATATACCGCCTGAAGAACGATACGATGCTCCTGCGCAGGACGATAGGCCCGCAGGTCGACATGTTCTCGGTCCTGACGCGCGGCGATTTCGCGATGATAAGGCCCGTGAATTACGTTTATTACAGGAACGTCTACGACCATCTCGTCAGGATAAACGATATCGTCGGCACATCGCGCGACATCGTGACGGGTTCGCTTGAGGCCTACGTTTCGATCGTCTCGAACAGGCTCAATGAGGTCATGAAGGTCCTTACGATAATCGCGACCGTAATGCTGCCGTTCGTCGTGATACCGAGCATCTACGGCATGAACATCAAGCTTCCGTTCGCGGAGAATATGCTGGCTTTCTGGATAGTCATGGGCCTTACCTCCATATTTACCATAACGATAGTGTTGTACTTAAAAAGTAAAAGATGGTTCTAATGGAGAGCATGCAACAATTCATTCCGCTTATAATAGCGTTATTCGCGCTTATTTGTTTTTCGGCATTCTTTTCTATGTCGGAGACCGCGCTTATATCGCTCAGCAAGATAAAACTGCGCCATATGATATCCAAGGGGATCAAGAACTCGAAACTTGTCCAGCAGCTGGTATCTAAACCCGAGAAGTTGATAACCTCTATACTCGTAGGCAACAATCTCGTCAATACGGCCATATCGGTAATAGGCGCCATAATATTCGTATCCTTCCTCGGGGAAGAGGTGGGCATGGTGGCCGCGACGGTCGTTGTCACTATAACGCTGCTGATATTCGGCGAGATAATACCGAAGATGTTCGCGGTACAGAGGTCGGAGAAGGTGTCGCTTGCAATAGCCAAGCCGATAAACCTGCTTGTAATAGTGCTTAACCCGGTAGCCAAGGTCTTCACGAAGCTCGGCAATGCGATGATCAAGATATTCGGCGGGGAGGTCAAGCAGCGTTCGCCGCTCATAAGCGAGGAAGAGATAAGGCTGATGATCGAGCTCGGCAAGGAAGAGGGCGTCGTCGGGGACGAAGAGCGTAAGATGCTGCACCGCATATTCGAGTTCGGGGACACGAAAGCGGGCGAAGTCATGATCCCGCTCGGAAAAGTGGTATCAATAGATATTGATTCGGACGCGGAAGAACTGTTGAACCTTTTCGTCGAAGAAGGGCATTCCCGGCTGCCGGTATATAAGGGTTCGCCGGACAACATCGTTGGCATAATATATGCAAGGGACCTGCTCTATATTTGGCAGAACAAGGGGCTTGTTATCATACCGGACCTGGTCCATGAGCCGTATTTCGTGCAGAAGGACAAGAGGGTCAGCGACCTTCTGAAAGATTTCCAGAAGATGAGGGTGCAGATAGCCATAGTGACGGACATCCCGGCCGTTAATGCATCGAGCGGGGCCTCCAGGAAGGCGATAGGCCTCGTTACGCTCGAGGACCTTACCGAAGAGATAGTTGGAGAGATAGAGGAAGACCCCGTCCTTGACAGCCATTAGGAGGTATGGTAGACTAAAACTGTTTCCAAACCTTAAGAGGAGGTGTTAGATGGAAGCATATTGCGTAAAATGCAAGAAGAAGCAGGAGATGAAGGACGCTCAGAAAGAGAAGATGAAGAACGGCCGCGACGCGATGAAGGGCAAGTGCCCGGCCTGCGGAACGGGAATGTACAGGATACTTGGAAAGTAATATAGATACCCCCAGGGCAAAAGCTGAACTTATAGCTGAGGTTGCAAAGGAAAAGAAGGCCGAAGATATAGTCCTGATGAATATGGGCGGGGTGTCGGCGTTTTGCGATTATTTCGTGATAATGACCGCCACAAACCGCCGCCAGGTGAAGGCTATATCAGACGAGCTTGAAGATAAGCTCGAAGAAGAAGGCATAACACTCTGGCACCGCGAAGGCGGTGATGATGCGGGCTGGATGCTGCTGGATTTCGGCAATTGCGTAGTGCATGTCTTTGAACCGGAAGCCCGGAAGTTTTACGGCCTCGAGGGTTTATGGGGGGATGTCCCCATAGAGAACCTGGGCTGATACAGGCATAAGGAGATGCCACCCGCAAGAGCGGGTGGCATTATCTTTAAGGACCGGAAAGATGATAGAGCAGGATATATCGAGATTCGTAAATGACGTGTTATCGGCAGAGCCGTCCTTCGCCGGGTGCTATTCGAAGGAACTACTTGTGCTCGAGAACCCTAAGGATCCCTCGCACGGTGACATAGCCGCCAATATAGCTTTCAGGCTCGCTAAGCCAATGAGGAAGGGCCCGGTTGAGCTCGCGAAGGAGATATCGAAGGTCTTGGGCGCGAAACTCGCTTCTTCACCGCTGCGCCCGGAGATAGACGCGATCGAGCCCCTTAACGGGTTCGTAAATATCCGGCTGTCCGCGAAGGCGCTTCGCGGCGTGTTAGGGCAGATCGCGCATCAGAAGGAAAGATTCGGCAGTTCCGGCGCCGGCAAGGGCGTGAAGGTGCAGGTCGAGTTCGTAAGCGCCAACCCTACGGGGACGCTGAGCGTAGCGCATGCGCGCCAGGCCGCCTTCGGGGATTCGCTCGCGAGCATACTCGCCGCGGACGGGTTCGATGTGACGCGGGAGTATTATATAAACGATGAAGGTGTCCAGATATCCGTCCTCGGACAGTCGATATACGCGAGGTACCGCGAATCCATAGGCGACGCATACGAGTTCCCGGAGAACGGCTACAAGGGCGAATATATAAAGGAGATGGCAGAGGAGTTCCGCAAGGAACACGGCGACAAATACAAGGCCGAGACCCCCGCCAACCTGAAGGTCTTTTCGGAATGGGGGTGCGCGTACCTGCTTAATGAGATCAGGCAGGAACTGGCCGATTTCGGCGTCAAGTTCGACATCTGGTTCAGCCAGAAGGCGCTCGGCGCTTCGGGCAAGATAGAGAAGACGCTCGATACCCTCAAGGGCAAGGGGCTGTTGTACGAGTCCGAAGGCGCGTTATGGTTCAGGTCTACGCAATTCGGCGATGACAAGGACAGGGTGGTCAAGAAGAGCGACGGGGCGTACACATATGTCACCCCGGATATCGCCTACCATAAGGACAAGTTCGAGCGCGGGTTCGGGAAGGTCATCGATATTCTGGGCCCCGACCACCACGGATATATTAACAGGATAAAAGCCGCTGTCCAGGCGCTCGGGTATCCCGCGGACGCGGTCAACATAGTGATCATACAACTCGCGACGCTGTATAAGGACGGCCAGCCGGTAAAGATGTCTACGAGGGCCGGCGAATACATAACGCTCAGGGAGGTGCTCGACGAAGTCGGCAGGGACGCCGCGAGGTTCTTCTTCCTGATGAGGAAGGCGTCCGCGCACCTGGATTTCGACCTCGAGCTCGCGAAGAAGCAGACACAGGAGAACCCGGTATTCTATGTCCAGTACGCGCACGCGAGGATCTGCAGCATAATAACCGCGTCCGGAAAGGCCGAGACGGATATAAGCGGGTCCGACACAGGCCTGCTCTCCGCGCCGGAAGAGATCGCCCTGTTGAAGGAATTGAGGCAATACCCGCTTGCGGTCAGGTTGGGCGCGCAGGAGCTCGACCCTTACAGGATAGTCACTTACCTGCAGGACCTCGCGGCCTGTTTCCATAAATTCTACGAAGCGAATAAGGTCATATCGGAGGACTCCGCGCTTACATGCTCCAGGTTGTACCTCATATCGTGCGTGAAACGTGTCCTGGCCAACGGCCTGACGCTGCTCGGAGTATCCTGTCCCGTAAAGATGTAATGTCCCCCTGAATATAAACCTATGTTCGAAGCACTTAAACTTTACAAGAACGAGGAACTTTCCCTCGATAAGGTCCACACGCGGCT
>JAKLIT010000064.1 GCA_022709465.1 Candidatus Omnitrophota bacterium
ACAGGCGTATGAATACCTCGTTGACGGCTTCGGAGAGGCCCTCATCCATCGTGAAGCGCGTCCGGTCCCAGTCGCAGGAGCAGCCGAGGCGCTTAAGCTGGGATATGATGGTCGAGCCGTATTCCTCGCGCCATTGCCATACGCGTTTAACGAACTCTTCCCTGCCGATGTCCTGGCGTTTCAGGCCTTCCCTGGCGAGTTTCTTCTCGACCACGTTCTGCGTCGCAATGCCGGCGTGGTCGGTGCCGGGAAGCCATTCGGCGTTCCATCCCTGCATCCTCCTCCATCTTATAAGTATATCCTGGACGGTATTGTTGAGAGCATGGCCCATATGGAGGATGCCCGTGACGTTCGGCGGAGGGATGACGATAGTATAGGGTTTCCTGCCCGAATCGGGCCGGGCATGGAAATATTTCCTGGATTCCCAGAGCTTATACCACTTTTCTTCCGTGGCCTTGGGATCGTAGGCAGAAGGTATCTCTCGCATGGCTACTGCTTCTGGACCTTATGGTCCTTCAGGAGCTTGTATTCGATAGAGTCGACAAGCGCGTTCCAGGATGCCTCGATGATGTTCTCTGACACGCCTATGGTCCACCATGAGTCCTTCGCGTCCTGAGATTGGATGAGCACGCGGACCTTCGCTGCCGTGCCGGCTTTCTCGTCAAGCACCCGGACCTTGAAATCCGAGAGGTGCATCTGCGCGAGCGTCGGGTAAAATTCAAGCAGCGCCTTGCGAAGCGCGTTGTCTAGGGCGTTGATTGGGCCGTCGCCTTCCGCGGCGGTATGTTCGACTACCTTGTTGACTTTCACCTTGATGGTCGCCTCGGAAAGGAGCCTGCTGCCCTTATGCTCGGTGACCACCTTGAACCCCTCGAGCTCGAAGAACTTCTTGTATTTCTTGAACGCACGCTTCAACAGCAACTCGAGCGAGCCTTCTGCCGCCTCAAAATGGTAACCGTCGTGTTCAAGCTGTTGCAGAAGTTTTAGGATCTTCTTCGTTTTCGGGGCTTCCTTTGTGAGGCCCAGCTCGAGTGCCTCGGCCCTCAGCATGATCGAGCTCTTGCCCGAAAGTTCCGAGACGAGCAAACGCCTCTTGTTCCCGACCGCGTGAGGGTCGACATGCTCATATGTGACGGGATTCTTCATAATAGCGTTGATATGGACCCCTGCCTTATGCGTGAATGCGCTGTTGCCTACGAACGGCTGGTTCTCCTGCTGTTTTACGTTGCTGATCTCCGCGACGAACCTCGATGCTTCTGTAAGCTCTTTTAATTTTGCGTTGCTGATGCAATCGATCCCGAGCTTCATCTTCAGGTTCCCGATAACGGAGACGAGGTTCGCGTTCCCGCATCTTTCGCCGTAACCGTTGAACGTCCCTTGCACCTGGACGCACCCTGCCTGCACGGCTGCGACGGAATTCGCTACCGCCATGTCGCAATCGTTGTGGCAATGGATCCCGACCGGGCAATCAAGCTTCGCGACCACCTCCATCACGATGTCCGTCAGCTCGGACATGATCGTCCCGCCGTTCGTGTCGCAAAGGATAACGCATTCGGCGCCGGCGTCGCGCGCCGCGAAGACGGTCATCAGCGCGTACTCCGGGTTGCTCTTGTATCCGTCGAAGAAATGCTCCGCGTCATAGAAGACGGTCTTCCCTTTGGACCTGAGGAACGAGACTGTCTCGGAGACCATCTTCAGGTTCTCTTCGAGCGGGACCTTGAAGACGTCCCTGACGTGCAGGTCCCAAGATTTACCGAAAATAGTGACATAGCGCGTCCCCGAATCAAGCAGGCCCTTCACGATCGCGTCCTTTTTGATATCGGTGTTCGCGCGGCGAGTCGAGCCGAACGCTACGATCTTCGAGTTCTTCAGCTTCAGCTTGCCGGCGGCCTTGAAGAAAGCCATATCCTTCGGGTTGGACCCAGGCCACCCTCCCTCGATGAAATGGATCCCGAGCCCGTCGAGTTTTCCAACGATGCGCAGTTTGTCATTTACCGAATATGAGATGCCTTCGGTCTGTGCACCATCGCGCAGCGTCGTATCGTAGAGCGTCACCTGCTTCATCTTCTTTCGCCTTTATTTTACTTTCTTAAGTTCAAATTCGTCATGAAGGGTTTTCAGCGCCTGCTCCGCGTGCTTCTTCCCTATAACGCAGGATATCTTTATCTCCGATGTCGATATCATCCCTATATTGATCTTCTTGGACGCGAGCGCCTTGAACATCCTCGCGGCGATACCGGCATGGCTCCTCATGCCTATACCGACTATCGATATCTTCGCTATGCTCTCGTCCTTTATGACCTCACCCGCGCCGATCTCGCGCGCGACCCTCTTTGCGACCTTCATCGTCTTCTCGAGGTCCTCAGTAAGCACCGTGAACGAGACGTCAGTCGTCCCGGTCCTTCCGACGTTCTGGACTATCATGTCTATGACTATGTTGTTCGAGCCCAACTCCTTGAATATCACGGCCGCGACACCGGGTTTGTCCGGCACGTCGCAAATCGTTATCTTCGCCTCATCCTTCTGCAGCGCTACTCCGCTGACATCTATTCTCTCCATTGATTTTGCCTCCTTGCAGATCACTGTGCCTTCGTTGTTGGAAAAACTCGAGCGTACGTGTATCGGTATATCGTAACGTTTTCCGTATTCGACGGACCTTGCCTGCATCACCTTCGCCCCGAGCGACGCGAGCTCGAGCATCTCGTCATAGCTTATCTTTGAGAGCTTCCTCGCGTCCTTTACTATCCTCGGGTCCGCAGTATATACGCCGTCGACGTCCGTATATATCTCACAGATCTTTGCTCCGAGCGCCTTTGCAAGCGCCACGGCAGTCAGGTCGCTCCCGCCGCGTCCAAGCGTCGTTATCTCTTTCTTGATGCTGATGCCCTGGAAGCCCGCTACAACTACGACCCTGCCTTCCTTTAACTGTTCCTTTATCCTGTCGGAGGCGGATATGTCAAGTATGCGCGCTTTCGTATGCGTCGTATCGGTAATTATGCCTACCTGCGCGCCGGTAAATGATATCGATGGCACGTTGAGCTCCTGTATCGCCATCGCGAGGAGCGCGCAGGAAATCTGCTCGCCCGTGGATATCAGCATGTCCATCTCGCGCTCGGAAGGGTCATCGGTGACCTTCGAGGCCAGTTCAATGAGCTCATCGGTGGTATCGCCCAACGCGGATACGACCACAACGACATCATGGCCGCGTTTCTTGTACCTGACCACCCTCTGGGCGACCTTCTTGATCCTCTCGGGATTCGCTACCGAGGACCCGCCGTATTTCTGGACTATTAAAGATCCCACTTTTATTCCGCCTTCCTCCTGTTTTATGATTTCATGAAATAACGCATGAGCTCTTCGCCGTGCCCGTATATCAGGCCGGTGCTCTTCGCGTTGGCCTCACTGAAGGCTGAGGCCTTGTTCGGCTCTATCCCTTTACCGTACATAACGAACGGGACGGGTTCCGCGGTATGTGTCTTAAGTGAGACCGGGGTAAAATGGTCCGGCAGGACCATGACCCTCAGGTTTTCCTTCCCGCCCTGTTTGCCTCCGAGGAACGCGCCTACAACGAACCTGTCGAAGTTCTCTATTGCCGCTATCTTCGCGCGCAGGTCGCCGTTATGGCCGGCTTCGTCAGGCGCTTCCACGTGCACAAAAACGAAATCCTTATGCTTAAGGGAATCAAGCGCGTACTGCGCCTTTCCCTGGTAGTTCGTATCGTAATATCCGGTTGCGCCGGGGACGTTTATCACGTCGAGGCCGATCGTCCTGCCAATACCTTTTATGAGGTCTACCGCAGATATGACCGAGCCCTCCGCCCCGTAAAGGTCCCTGAATTTCGGCATATTAGCGTCGACACCCTGCCCCCATAGCCAGGCCATGTTCGCGGGATTCTCCCTAAGGTCTATCCTGACGTGGTTAACTTCATGCCCGGATAGCAGGGCCTTTGAATCCTCCATTATCTTTACGAGGAACTCGCCGCCGGGGCCTTTCGGAAGATACCCCTTGACCGGCGATCCCGTGATGTCGTGCGGAGGGATGCATTCCGCCTTCATCAGGGCTTCTTTCAGCGAGGCGTCCTTGACTATCATAAGGTGCCTGTAGCTTACGCCGGGATAAAAACGTATCTTATCCGAGCCCATCTCTTTATCGAGGAACTTGATGAGCGTCGAGGCCTCTTCGGTCGTGATATGGCCGGCTGAATAATCGGCCATAAGCCCGTTATCTATGGTGACGAGGTTGCACCTGAACGCCACATCGTCGGGGCCCAGCTTTATGCCCATATTGGACGCTTCGAGCGGCCCTCTTCCCGAGTAATATTTTTTCGGGTCATAACCTATTATAGACAGGTTTGCCACATCGGATGCCGGAGCGAATCCCGCAGGAACGGTCTTTACGAGGCCCGACCTGCCGTTCTTAGCGGCGAAATCCATGTTCGGGGTCTTTGCCGACTCAAGCGGTGTCTTGTTCCCGAGTTCCCTTATGGGGTAATCCGCCATCCCGTCGCCTACGAGCACGGCGTATTTCATATCCCTATCGCCTTCAGGACCGCCTTCATCTCCGCCTTGACGGTCTTCGGTTTGCTCAGCAGCGATATAGCCCTGTCCGGGTCCTTCAACCCGTGGCCGGTAAGCACGCAGACGATCTTTATCTTTTTATCCGGCGATCTCTTGAAAAGCCCTTTGTCTATCATCTTCAGAAGGCCCGCTACCGAAGCCGCCGACGCAGGCTCGGCGAATACGCCGTCCTTTGCCGCGAGCAGTTTATAGGCCTCGAGTATCTCGTTATCTGAGACCATGTCTATGGTACCGCGCGATTCGTCGCGGGCGGCCTCAGCCTGGGTCCAGCTCGCGGGATTGCCTATCCTGATCGCGGTCGCAACGGTCTCGGGTTTTTCTATTATATGCCCCCTTACGATCGGGGCCGCGCCTTCGGCCTGGAATCCCATCATCCTCGGGAGTTCCTTTATCTTGCCGTACTCCTTATATTCTTTATAACCCTTCCAGTACGCGGTGATATTCCCCGCGTTGCCTACAGGTATGAAATGGAAATCGGGATTATCCTCCAGCGCTTCGCATATCTCGAACGCGGCGGTCTTCTGGCCCTCTATCCTGTAAGGGTTCAGCGAGTTGACGAGGGTTATCGGGTAATCATTGGTTATCTGCCTTACAAGGTTCAACGCTTCGTCGAAGTTGCCGTCCACGGCAAGGACCTCGGCGCCGTATATCAGCGCCTGGGCGAGCTTGCCGATGGCTATCTTACCGTTGGGTATCAGCACGATGCATTTTATTCCCGCGCGCGCCGCGTATGCGGCCGCCGACGCGGAGGTATTCCCGGTCGAAGCGCACATTATCGCCTTCGAGCCCTCTTCCACGGCCTTCGACACGGCCATGGTCATGCCCCTGTCCTTGAACGAGCCGGTCGGGTTAGCGCCGTCGAACTTAAGGTATACCTCATAACCCTTGCCCAGCTTTTCGCTGAGATGGCAGGAGTATATCAGGGGGGTATCGCCCTCGTTGAGTGTGATGATCGGTGTCTCGGATGAGACCGGAAGATACTTGCCGTACCTATGGATCAGGCCGCGCCACATATTTTTACCTCTCCACCCTTATCGCGACGGTCTTTCGCCTTATCGCGGAGATCCTGTCTATCTCTTCGAGCGCTTGCCTCATGTTCTTCTCCTTTGCCTCGTGAGTCATCATGACGACCGGCACGATGCGCGCCTTCCGCCTTTCCTTCTGCCCTACGCTCGCGATGGAGATCCCATGGCGCCCGAGTATCCCTGCGACCTTCGCGAGGACGCCGGGCTTGTCTATGCAGGAGATCCTTATGTAATAGCTCGCCTCGATGTCGTCGATCTTCACGATCTTCTTTATCGACTTGTTCTTCATGTATATCGGCACCCTGCCGACCGCGTTGAACCTTAGGTTCCGCGCGAGGTCGATTACATCTCCCACGACGGAGCTGGCGGCGGGGTTCTGTCCGGCGCCCCTGCCGTAGAACAAGGTACCGCCCACCATGTCCCCGTGGACATAAATAGCGTTGTAGACGCCTTTGACGTTCGCCAATAGGTGCTCCTTCGATAACAGGGTCGGATGCACCCTCACCTCTATATCGTTATCGCGCCTTTTCGCGATCGCGAGCAGCTTTATCGCGTAGCCGAACTCGTCGGCATACCGTATGTCGTTCTGCGATATGTCGAGGATGCCTTCCACGTAGATGTCCTCAAGCTTTACGAATTTGCCGAACCCGAGAAGGGTAAGTATCGCGAGCTTGTGCGCCGAGTCGTATCCCTCGATATCAAGCGCCGGGTTGCGTTCGGCGTACCCTTTCTTCTTCGCCTGTTCAAGCGCGTCGGAAAAGCTGAGCTCGTCCTCCGCCATGCATGAGAGTATGTAATTCGAGGTCCCGTTGACTATACCGAGCACGGTATCGATCTCGTTCGCGACGAGCCCTTCCCTGAGCGCCTTGATTATCGGGATGCCGCCGCCCACGGATGCCTCGTAGAAGACCTCGACACCTGCCTTCATCGCGGCGTCGAATATCTCCTGGCCGTGTTCGGTTATCAGGGCCTTGTTGGCGGTCACGACATGCTGGCCGCTCTTTATTGCCTTCAGCACGAATTCCTTGGCGGGATGTATGCCTCCGACAAGCTCAACGACGATATCTATGTCGGGGTTCCCTATGACCCTGTTTATGTCACCGGTCAGGATCTTGCGGTTCACATTTATGGGCCTCTTCCTCCTTAAATCGTTGTCGCAAATAGCTTTGAGTACCACCCGCGCCCCTACTAGCCGCTCGATATGCGCCGACTTATCGAGCAGGGCGCGCGCGACGCCGACCCCGACGGTGCCGAAGCCAATCATCCCTACATTGATCTTTTCCATTTCATTTATCTCCCGCTAAAAAAGATGGTCGGGGCGAGCGGACTCGAACCGCTGACCACTTGTACCCCATACAAGTGCTCTACCAAACTGAGCCACGCCCCGATATCCGGCTTTTTGATCGAATAGACATTAATTATAACAAATTGCGGATAAAAAGTATAGAAAGAATTAGGGGGGGATTTACCTGCGGTCTTCGGACTTCTTCCTGCGGGTCATGAGGTCGCGGACGGCGGACTTCGGGTCCTTTCCCTCGAAGATCAC
>JAKLIT010000065.1 GCA_022709465.1 Candidatus Omnitrophota bacterium
CCGAGCACCTTAAGGGGAATATCGTGCGTTGTATAGCGCTTGCCTCTACGCTCAATATCAAGCACAATGCCGATGCGGCCTCTCTCAATGAAGTTATAAAGATACCCGTCGGGCGGGGGGTCTTCGGCCGGGTAATAAACGCTCTCGGCGAACCGATAGACAGGAAAGGCCCGATAGCCACCGAAGAGACGGCACCTATAAGGAAGGGAGCGGTGGGCATCGACCTTGACCCGGAGCGCTACAGCGGCCGCAGGACCGAGATACTCGAGACCGGCATAAAGGTCATAGACCTGCTCTTCCCGTTCTCGAAGGGCGGCAAGATCGGCGTGCTCGGCGGTGCGGCGCTCGGTAAAAGTATCCTGATGCTCGAGCTCATACATAATATCGTGCAGAGGCACAAGGGCGTCTGCGTCTTCACCGGAGCCGGAGAGCGTATCAGGGAAGGAAATGAGCTATACTTCGAGTTCGTGAAACAAAAGATAATCGACAAGATAATGATGGCGTTCGGGCAGATGAACGAGCCGCCGGGGACCAGGTATGAGATAGCCGCGACCGGCATTACACTGGCCGAATACTTGCAGGAGCAGAATAACGACGTACTCTTTTTCATAGATAACGTATACAGGTTCGTGCAGGCCGGCGCGGAGATATCGACACTGCTCGGGCGCGTCCCGTCGGAAACCGGCTACCAGCCGACGCTGACGTCCGAGCTCGGTGATTTCCACGAGAGGATACGCTCGAAGGAGAGTGGTTCGATAACCTCGATAGAAGCGGTATATGTCCCGGCCGACGACCTTACCGACCCGGCCGTAGTCACGATATTCACGTACCTCGATTCGATAATGGTCCTCTCGCGCGAAAAGATACAGCTCGGGCTTTATCCGGCCATCGACCCGATAGTATCGTCGAGCAATACGCTCGACCCGGCGATAGTCGGCAGGGAGCATTTCGACATAGCGCAGGAATGCCTGAAGATATTCGCGAAATACGAGGAACTTCGCAGGATAGTCGCTGTCATCGGTATAGAGGAGCTCTCGAAGACCGACCGCGTGCTCTATGACCGCGCGAGGAAACTCCAGAACTTCCTGACGCAGCCGTTCTTCGTTGCGGAGATATATACCGGGCGCAGGGGCGAGTATGTTGCCATACATGACACGATCGATACATGCAGCAAGATAGTAAGTGGGAGGCTCGACAGCGTCCCGGAAGAGAAATTCTATATGATAGGCAAATACGAGAGACCGGAGGCATAAAATGGCTTTAAGGCTCGGGGATATACTTGTAGAAAAGAAGATCATAACCGTCTACGAGCTGGAGCAGGCGGTCAAGGAGCAGCAGAAGACGAAGGAACCCCTCGGCTCCGTGCTCGTGAGGATGGGTTTCATATCGGAAAGGCAGCTCCTGCAGATACTCGCCGAGCAGCAGGGCATATCCTTCGTCGAGTTCAAGGACATCAGGATAGACGAGAAGGCCGTCAAGAGCGTGCCCGCGAAGTTCGCGGTCCATTACAAGGTCATGCCTATAGCGATAGACGGCCACCTATTGACGATAGCCACGTCGAACCCGTTCGACATGTGGCCGGTCGACGACCTCGAGACGAACCTCGGCTTCCGCGTGGAGCGAGTGCTCTCGTCGTCATCCGACATCCTCGAGATGATACGCAAGTACTACGGCGTAGGCGCCGACACGATAGAAAAGATCCTCGCCGAAGACACAAAGGAGGGCCGGGAGGAACAGGCGCAGCCGGAGAAGGTAGAGGACCTCACGAAGATGGCGACGGACGCGTCGGTCATCAAACTGGTCAACCAGATACTCCAGCAGGCGATAAACGACAGGGCCACCGACATCCATATAGAGAGGTTCAGGGAGGACCTGCGCCTCAGGTACAGGATAGACGGCATCCTCTATGATACGCAGATAGCGGGGGAGATAAAGTACCTCTATAACGCGATAATATCGAGGATTAAGATAATGTCGGGGCTCAACATAATCGAGCGCCGCATCCCGCAGGACGGCCGCGCGAAGGTAAAGATAGGCAGCGAGGAATACGACCTGCGCATCTCGATACTGCCGACGCTCTACGGCGAGAATATCGTCATAAGGATATTGCCGACGACGATGCTTTTCAACATATCGCAATTGGGCCTCTCGAAACAGTATCTCGAGATATTCGAGCAGCTGCTTAAGAAATCGCACGGCATCGTTTTCCTGACCGGCCCGACGGGAAGCGGGAAGACGACAACGCTCTACGCGTGCCTGAGCATGCTTAACACGCGCGAGCGCAAGATAATCACGATAGAAGACCCGATAGAATACGAGCTCAACGGCATCTCGCAGCTGCAGATAAAGCCGTCTATAGGGTTCACTTTCGCTACGGCGCTGCGCAGCGTGCTGCGCCATGACCCGAACATAATAATGGTCGGCGAGGTCAGGGACCTGGAGGCGGCCGAGATAACGATACAGACCGCGTTGACCGGGCACCTCGTTTTCTCGACCCTGCACACTAACGACGCGGCTACCGGCGCCACGCGCCTCATCGACATAGGCATAGAGCCGTACCTTGTCGCGTCGTCGGTAGAAGCGTTCATCGCGCAGAGGCTCGTGCGCGTCATCTGCGAACACTGCAAGACGGACGTCACGGGGCAGTCGCAGGACGCGGTCAAGAGCATAGAGAGGGACCTGAAGATGGACCGCAAGGATATTAAGGTATACAGGGGCAAAGGGTGCAAGGCGTGCAACCTGACGGGCTATATGGGCAGGACCGCAATATACGAGATCCTTCTGGTCAAAGACGAGGTCCGGGGGCTGATAAACCAGAAGGCGTCCTCCGATATAATAAGGAAGAAGGCGATCGAGCTCGGCATGAACACGCTGAAGCAGGACGGATGGGCGAAGGTCATAGGGGGAGTGACGACACCCGAAGAGGTGCTCAGGGTCACGCATTTGGAGGATTGACGCATGCCATTCTATACGTATAAAGCTAAGAGCGGGCCCGACAAGGTACTCAGCGGGGAGATAGAAGCCGCCTCGCAGGATGCCGCCGTCGAGAAACTGGTCGAGAAAGGCCTGACACCCGTCAGCATAGTAGAAGCATATGCCGCCGATGCGGCATCACCAATTAGCGGCCGTCCCGGTGGACGTTCTGCAGCATACGGAGCAGAACGCCCACGCCTTTCACTTTCGATCAATGCCGCCTCCGGCGATATCGACATCTTCACGCGCCAGATAGCCAGTTTGATAAGAGCCGGAGTGCCTGTCCTGCGCGCGCTCTCGATCATCGTTTCGCAGACCGAGAGCAAACCACTGAAGGCCGTCGTAGACGACCTTAGCGCGCAGATCAGGGACGGCCGCATGCTCTCCGAGTCCATGGCGAAATACCCGCGCGTATTCAACGGGCTGTATATCAGCATGATAAAGGCGGGCGAGAAGGGCGGGGCGCTTGACGAGGTCCTCTACCGGCTCGCCGACTACCGCGAAAAGGAAGACGAGCTCAGGCGCAAGATACAGGCGGCCGCTGCCTATCCGCTGTTCGTGATGGCGGTCGGCGTCGTCTCTGTATTCGTGATGCTGACGTTCTTCCTGCCGAAACTCATGGCGATATTCACCGACATGTCGCAGCTGCCCCTGCCGACGCGGATGCTGAAACAGGCCAGCGATTTCATGTCCGCGAACTGGGTATGGGCCGCCATAGCCCTTGTGTTCATAGCGGCGGTCTTCTCCAGGGCGAAGCCGGGCGGGAAGAAGAAGATGGCCTTTGACGCCGTGAAACTGCACATACCTTTCATAAAGCGTTTCGTCAGGAACGTCGAGATAGCCCGGTTCTCGAGGACTCTCGGACTGCTCTTCAAGAACGGCATCTCGGTTCACGAGAGCTTACAGCTCGCGGCTGAGACGCTCGATAACGAGCTGCTGAAGTTACAGCTGGAATCGGCCCGCAATGACATGCTCAACAGGGGCCAGACGCTCTCCGCGAGTTTGAAGAAGATAAATCTCTTTCCCGTGTTCGCGGTGAACATGATAGCCGTCGGCGAGGAGAGCGGAAAGCTTGATGAGTCGCTCGCCGAGATAGCGAACGTATATGAAAGGGAAGTAGAGCAATCGATAAAGATAATGACCGCCCTGCTCGAACCAATGCTCATACTCGCGGTCGGCGCGGTCGTCGGGTTCATAGTATTTGCGATGCTCCTTCCGATATTCAGCATCGGATTGGGCGCAAAATAGGGAGGATAAAATGAGAAGAGGTTTCACGCTTATCGAGATAATGATAGTGGTAATAATAATCGCGGCGCTGGCCTCGATGGTCGTGCCGCGCCTGACGGGGCGCACGGAACAGGCGAGGGTATCCATCGCCGAGGCGGACGTCGGCTCGAACATAGCCACCGCGTTAAAACTTTACGAGCTCGATAACGGCAACTATCCGACGACGGAACAGGGCCTCAACGCCTTGCTTTCGAAGCCGTCCTCGAGCCCGGTCCCTAACAACTGGAACGGGCCGTATCTCGAGAAGAAGCCGATAGACCCGTGGAAATACGAGTACGAGTACAAATGCCCAGGCGTACATAATCCGTCCGGATACGACCTCTGGTCGAAAGGCAAGGACGGGCAGGACAATACCGGCGATGATGTCAATAACTGGAAATAAGGGTTTCACGCTGATAGAAGTGCTTGTCGCGGTCGTGATATTCGCGGCCGGTATAATTGCCGTGAGCAGGGCCTACGTCGTATCGGCGGACGCGCTCGGCATAGGCCGCGAGAGCGCGCAGGCGCTCTGCCTGCTCAAGCAGAAGATGTCCGAACTCGAGTTCTCCTCGATAGCGGACGACGGGCTCGCTATAGGCGTATCGTCGGGAACGTTTGACGAAGACGACGCGGCCTACGAATGGAACAGCGAGGTAAAAACAGCCGCCTTAAAGCTTAACGAATTGGGCGTCGATGTGCGCAAGACGGGGAGCCGGAGGCATTTTACGCTGGCGACATATGTCGATGAAAAAAAATAGAGGGTTCACGGCGGTAGAGCTCATCGTGGCAATATGCATATCTTCGATGATGGCGTTCGCCGTCTATTCGTCGCTCTCCGTCGGGCTCGGCGCGTATAAACGCATCAAGGGGTTCGCCGGCTCGCAGAATGACGCGTTGCTCGCGTTCGAGAAGATAGAAAGGGACATAAGCAACACGTTCATTATAAACGGCATAGAATTCACCGGAAGCTCCTCGAGCGTCAGCTTCCCGGATACCTCCGGCGCGGCAGGCCCCGTCGTCAAGACGACCTATTACTTCGACGCGGAGACGGGCAACCTTATAAGGCAGGAGCAGGTATACGCAGCGGCCATAAAAAGATCGGAAAGCGAGGGGATAACGAGCGTCGATCTCTCCCCGCTTAAAGAGCTGAAATTCGAATATTGCCGTTACGATGATGAGAAAGAGGCCTGCGAGTGGAAAGATAAATGGTCCGGCGCGGAGCCGCCGATAGCCGTGAGGGTCGAAGCGGCCTTCGATTCGGGCGGAAAAACAGTAAAGGTTAAGAGGATTGTCCTCATACCGGTCTCGTTATAAGGGAAGCATACTGATATTGGTGCTCTGGACGCTCTTCATCCTCGGCGCCCTGGCCATCGCCGTGAACTCCTACGTGTGGCCCCAGCTCAATTTCGCGGGGAAGTTCAGGGACAGGGCAAAGGCGTTATACGCGGCTAAAGCCGGCGCGAAGCTGGCCATCGCGCAGGTCGTACAGGACAAGGACACCGGCTACGATTCGCTAAAAGACCCGTGGTACGCCGCATATGAAGGAGAGCTGCCGTTTACCGTCTCCGTCGAGGACGAGGAACGCAAGATAAATATAAACAAGGCGAAGCAGGACACTCTAAAGCAGATATTTATACTTACCGAAGCCGCGGACGAGCAAGCCGCGAAGGAGATAGCCGCCTCAATAATCGACTGGCGCGACGCGGACGACAAACCGCTTGAAAACGGCGCCGAAACAGGATATTATGCAGGTCAGGATCCCCCGTATCCGTGCAAGAATGCCGATTTCCAGGCCCTCGGCGAACTTCTTCAGGTGCGCGGGATGACACAGCAGATCTTTGAAGCGTCAAAGGGCTACCTTACGGTCTACGGGCTCGGTTCCGTCAACCTCAACACATGCGGGGAGACGGTGCTGCGCGCGCTCGGAGCGAGCGAAGAGCTCGCCCGCAAGATAGTCGCTTACCGCAAGGGTTCCGACGGCGAGGAAGGCACCGACGATGACATGGTCTTCGATAATATCTCGGGCGCTGTCGCGGCATTGAGCAAGTCCGGTAATTTCTCGTCGCAGGAACTGTCCCAGGCGGCCGCGATGATCGCCTCGGGCCCGATGACGGTCCGCTCGGATAATTTTACGGGCAGGTCGGAAGGAAAGTCCGGCGGCATAGCCGGCGGCGTAACCTACGGCATAACGTTCACTTTTAACCGTAACGACGTAATTAAGCGGTGGAGATCGGATTGAGCAGTGTATCGTTCAAGAAACCCGTAACAGTCATAGAGATAGGCAACGACTGGCTCAAGATAGCCGAGAACGCGCCATCCGCGCTGGGCAGGGTGATCTCTAAGGTCAATTTGGTGAAGCTCGCGCAGATAAACGAGCCGGTAGCCGCGGCCCTCGCGCGGATATTCAAGGAGCATAGCCTCAATAAGCAGGGCGTGGTGACCTACCTTCCGCGCCACCTCGTCACCGTAAGGGTCCTCGAATTCCCGTCCACCGACCCGAAAGAGATAAACGATATGGTCGGCCTGCAGGTCACGAAGCAGACGCCGTATTCAAAGGACGAGATATACTCCTCCCATAAGATCGTCTCCTCCGACAGGGAGGGCTACACGAAGGTCATGCTTGTCATCGCGCGCCGCAGTTTGGTAAGCGAGCGCGTAGAGGCGATATTCAGCGCCGGCATGGCGGTCGAGAGGGTCGGCGTGAGCACCGAGGGCGTCTTCAACTGGTTCTCCGTCGCGTATCCTCATGAGTTCACCTCCGACGTGCAGCGCTCGGTCGTGGTGATCGATGTCGACTCGAACTATTCCGATTTCATGGTGATGAGGGAAGGCGGGCCCGTATTCACGAGGAGTATCCTCGTCGGCGCGAACCAGCTCATGGAGGAGTTCGACAAGTGGC
>JAKLIT010000066.1 GCA_022709465.1 Candidatus Omnitrophota bacterium
TCGGCCTGCTGCTCGATAACACCGATTCCATATCCGCGAACAGCATCTCCGGCGTCGTCTCGAGGGCGACGGCCTACCTGAAGACGGAATATAACGCGGTCCGCCCCGACAGGTCGCGGCCGCAGCTGCGTTCGATAGAGCTGTACAAGAAGATAGATTACGACGCCTCGCTCGTACCCGGCATAATCGTCATGGCGATATTCATGGGGACGACGTTCACCGGCGCGTTCAGCCTTGTCATGGACAAGTTCCTTGGCATACACGAGAGCTATCTGTCTACGCCGCTTACGCGGTTCGATCTCGTCGCCGGCACAATAATGAGCGGAGTGCTCATCACGACAGTAATGTCCGTGGTAGTAATGGTAGGCGGCCTGCTGATAACCGGCATAAAACTCGCGGGAGGCGCGAACACCTTCATCCTGCTGCTGGTTACCATGGTCCTTACCGCGCTCGGGCTCCTGAGCATGATATTCACTGTCCTCGGCAGGGCGGACCACCCGAGGATAGTGGGGGTGCTCGTCGGGTTCCTTAACGTCATCTTTTATTTCCCGAGCGGCGCGGTATATCCCATCGAGAGCTTACCGGGCTGGCTCAGGGCTTTCGCGACGGTCAACCCCGAGGCGTACGCTGTCCACGCTTTCAAGGAATTGATACTTAAGGGCTCCGGCTTTACCGCGGTGCGCGGAGACCTGATGTTCCTAGTGTGTTTCACCGCGTTCATGTTATTATTGGCGACACTGACGTTCAAGAGGACGATGTGATGGATTTCATAAAAAAACTGCTCGTGTTTTTTACTGTCCTGTCCCTGATGGGCGGCGGCGCGGGCTTCCCCGAGGAGCCTCAAGGGCTCCCGGTCCTTAGCATCGACGACTGCGTCAGGGCGTCGCTTGCCAATAACCCGAAATTGAAAGAGGCGGTCAGCAACGTCGATTTCAACAGGGCTATGGCGGCCGTGGCAAAGTCCGCGTACCTTCCGCAGGCGTCCACGAACCTCGGATATACCCATTACGATACATCAAAGGTCACGCTGGGCCCCGGCAGTGAAGCGCTGGCGTCGGCGAGCGGGTTCGCGAAACGCTATAATGTCGCCGCGGAATCGACGGGCGTGGAGCAGCTCATCTGGGATTTCGGCAAGACCCTTAACAGCATAAAACTCGCGAAGGAGAACCTGACTTCGGCGCAATGCGCGTTCCTCGAGGCGCAGGAGAACACCGTCCTGCGGGCGAAGACGGCGTATTACGATGCCCTGAAAGCGCAGCTGATGCTTGAGGTCGCGAGAGAGGGCCTCAGGCAGTCGCAGGTCCATCTCGAAAGGGCCGAGGGATTTTTCGAGGTCGGTTACAGGCAGAAGTATGACGTCACGAAGGCCGAGGTGGCCGTATCGAACGCGAAACTGGACCTCGTGTCCGCCGAGAAGGAATATAAGCTCGCGAAAGCGGCGCTGAACAATGTCATGGGGAACAAGGATAGCGCGGATTTTGCCGTAGAAGAGGCCCAGGGCATCGAATTTGCCGATGTCGACGCGGATACGTCGCTTAAGACCGCAATGGAGAACCGCGTCGAGCTGCTTAAACTGCAGTCCCAGGCGCGGGCCGCGCAGGCGGACCTCGAGGTCAAGAAGAAAGGTAACTGGCCGACGGTCACCGCAGGCGGCGCGCACCAGGTTAGCGATACAGACACCGACGGCGTCGGCAACGTTAAGAGCTGGAATGCCGGTGTCTCCGTGAATTTCCCGTGGTTCGACGGTTTCAGGACCAAAGCGCAGGTAGAGGCCGCGCAGGCGAGCCTCAAGATGGCGCAGTACGCCATAGAGGACCAGGCCCTCGGCATAACCCTGCAGGTCCAGGACGCGATACTGGGTTTAAGGGAAGCGAAAGAGAGATTTGACGTAAGCGAAAAACTCCTGCAGCAATCCAACGAGAACCTGGAGATAGCCAGCGCGCGATATGAAGAAGGGCTCGGTTCCATAATCGAGGTGACCGACGCCGAAACACAACTCGTGTCCGCCAAACAAAGCCGCGCGTCGGCGATTTCCGGTTACCTCTCATCCCGCGCGAAGTATGATAAGTCCGTCGGCATCATATCGCAGTCGGTAAAATAGTACGACTGCCGTTTTCCGCCGGTTTTTATGCTTGAAATAGCCGTTTTCGGCACTATAATGGTATCCGGGATGATGAGAAAGATAACAGCCGTTCTTATTGCTACATGCGTGATCTTGCCCGGCCTTTTTGCGTCGGACATCATGGTGATCCCAAAGCTTGTATACAGGCCCGTCGCCGCGATAAAGGCGGTGCTCCCGGAGGGATGGTCCGTGAAGGAAGTGGCGGATAACGCGACGCCTATCGGTTGCGCGGAAGGCAGCGGATATGCGGTGTTCCTAGCGTCGCCCCGGCAGGCAGCGGCGGAGACGAAGCCCGATTTCGAGGCCGCGGTATATATAATGCCGTCGGATTATATCGACGGCGCCGGAGGGCCGGCAGTGGTCACGGAGAACGAGAAGATATACATCTGGGCCTCCCCGGATGTCGCGGAAGCCGGATGGGCCGGCATAAAAAACGATATCCTTAAGGCCATACTGATAAGCGATTAGGCGGGAATAAGCATGGTAGCCAAAAGACCCAGATTACTGCTGCATGTCTGCTGCGCCCCGTGCTGTACCTATCCGGTGAAACTTCTGAGGGATGAGTTCGACGTCGAGTTGTTCTTTTACAACCCGAACATCCATCCCGCGGATGAATACGCCGCGAGGCTCGACGAGGCGCGCAGGTACGCCGAAAAGGCGGGCATAGAGTTCCACGAATACGGCTATGACAGCGAAGCGTGGTTCCGCGCGACGAGCGGCCTGAAGGGCGAGCCGGAAGGCGGCGACCGCTGCGAGATATGCTACAGGATGCGCCTCGGCAAGGCCGCGCAATTCGCCGCGACGAACGATTTCGAGTATTTCGCGACGACGCTTAGCGTCAGCCCGCATAAGGATGCCGCCAAGATAAACGTGTTAGGCGCTATGATAGCGGATATGTTCGGCCTTAAGTTCTATGAGGCCGACTTCAAACGTGACGGCGGTTTCAAGAAATCCGTCGATATGTCGAAAGAGGCGGGGCTATACCGCCAGAACTACTGCGGTTGCATCTACAGCAAGAAGGGGTAAGATGAAGAAATGCCCGTATTGCGCCGAGGAGATACAGGACGACGCTATAAAATGCAAACATTGCGGCGAGTTCCTTAACAAGGAACAGCGCAAATGGTATTTCAAGACGTACGCGTTCGTCATCGCTTTCCTCTGCGTAGGGCCGCTTGCGCTGCCGATGGTATGGTTCAACCCGAATTACGGCAGGGCGAAAAAGCTGAACATAACGTTGGCGGCGCTGATAGTGACGGTCTTTATAGCGATAGCTTTCATGAAATCGCTCGAGGTGATCGGCGATTATTACGGTCAGATCGGGGATCTGATACCAAAAAGGTAAAGGAGGAACAAAAATGGCAGGCAATGACCTGAAATCGAAAGTGCAGGACGCTTTGAACAAGATACGCCCGATGCTCCAGGCGGACGGCGGCGATATCGAGCTCGTGGATGTCGTAGGCAAGACCGTAAAGGTGAAACTTAAGGGCGCCTGCGGCTGCTGCCCGATGTCGCAGATGACGCTGCAGATGGGCGTCCAGCGCGCGGTCAAGGAAGCGGTCCCGGAAATAGAGAACGTCGAATCCGTCTGAGGGAGTATCCCGATGGAACGAGTGACGATATTCGGGCTTGAGGACTGGGAGAAGGATTACCTCGCTCCGCTTCTTAAGATACCCTGTGAGGTCTTCTTCTGCCGCAACGGGCTCACTCCGGAGACGGCGTCGAAGTTCGCCGACAGCAGGGCGATCTCGGTATTCGTCCACGACAGGGTCACGCCGCAGGTCCTGGGCCTCATGCCCGGCCTTAAGTTAATCGCGACGCGCTCCACGGGTTTTGACCATATTGACCTGGCCGCGTGCAGGCAAAAAGGGATAACGGTCTCGAACGTCCCGTCATACGGGGAAGCGACTGTCGCCGAGCATACCTTCGCGCTGATCCTCTCGCTCTCGAGGAATATCCATAAGGCGTATGTGCGCACGGCAAAAGGCGATTTCAACCTCGAGGGGCTCATGGGTTTTGACCTCAAGGGCAAGACGATCGGCGTCATCGGCGCGGGGCACATAGGCCTGCATGTCGTCAAGATGGCGAAGGGCTTCGGCTTGAACGTGCTTGTCTTCGACACGAGGAAGGACTCGTTCCTGGAAGAGATAATGATGTTCAAATACGCCTCTCTCGATGAGATCCTCAGGAGCTCGGACATCATCACACTGCACGTCCCTTACAACGAAAAGACACGCCACCTGATAAACATGGATAACATAAAGACGGTCAAGAAAGGCGCGCTGCTTATAAATACCGCCCGGGGAGGGCTCGTAGAACCCGACGCCCTGACATGGGCCCTGGACCAGGGGATAATCGGCGGAGCGGGGCTTGACGTGCTGGAAGGCGAAGAGTTGATCAAGGAGGAGAGGGAGCTCCTGTCGAAGGATTTCCCGGCAGACAAGATGAAGTCGCTGCTGCGTAACCACATCCTGATGAGGCGCGATGATGTAGTGATCACGCCCCATATCGCGTTCAATTCGCGCGAAGCGGTCCAGCGGATACTCGAAACGACGGCGGAGAACATAATAGGGTACCTCGAAGGGAAGCCGCGCAATACCGTGCCATAGGCACGCCTAAGCGCGGGGAATTTTCCTTGACAAAGCAATACGCGTTTAGTATACTTATGCCAAAAGAAAGGGGGAAACACATATGAAGAAGAGATTCCTGATGACAGCGATCCTGGTATTGTTTGTTATCGGTCTTCTGACCGTGGGCGCGCCCGATTCATACGCGCAGGATGCCTGGAAGAAACTGGGCCGCGGCGTCGTAAATACCTTTACGGGATGGCTTGAGATCCCGAAGGGCATAGTCGATGAGAGCAAGGCCAATAACGTCTTCACGGGCCTGACAGTCGGAACGATCAAAGGTCTGGGTTTGGGTCTCGTGCGTACCGGCGCCGGTATATATGAAGCCGTTACGTTCCCTTTCCCGATACCGGAAGGTTATGAGCCGATAGTAAAGCCTGAATTCGTATATTCAGCTGAATAAGTAATATCTTGTAGCTGGAAGAAATAATCTTGCGGGGCCTTGAAAAAGGCCCCGTTTTTTATTAAAAAGCAAATTCGACACGTGAAAAATTACCCTTGACAAACATACTGGTATGTGGCATCATATAAACAACCTACTTATTAACAATACCTTATATACCTATTTTATAAAGTCCCCTGTTAGAAAATATGAGGGGAAAGTGTTGTTAAGAATAGCTTGTCTGGTAATTATATTACTGGTATCGGTTCCGGTGTTTGCGTCAGATGATGCATCGGGGGGTTCAGAGGTGTTATTGGAAGGTTTCGAATATCTTAACCGAAAAGACCTTTTAGAAAACTTTGCGGCCAAGGTGTGGGCGTCCTCCGCGGAGTACGAGATAACATTCGAGAGGGGCTCATACCGGACGGGGGAATCCTCTATGGGCCTCGAGTACAAGCCGGCCTCAGGTTCGGGGTACTTGAAGGTACAGAAGCAGTTTGCCGCGCCGCTTAACTGGTCGGATTTCAACGGAATGTCGGTTTATATTTACGGCGATTCATCCGGGAACGAGATCTCTATGAAGTTAAAGGACGGTTACGGTAATATATGGCGTTCGCCGTGGCTTAAAGCCGATTGGAGCGGCTGGAGGCGTGCGGAATTCCGGTTCTCAGAGTTCAGGCCGGACCTTTTCGACGCGGACGGCGGCTCAAGCAACAGGCCAATGATGCTTAGGGAGGTAAGCGCGTTCGCAATAACAGAAAAGGGAGCAAGGAATTCAAAATTGCTGTTCGATGATATAAAGCTCGTATCGGATAAATATGTGAGCGGGATAAAACTGGCGGGAGAGAACGAACCTCCCGCCGGTTGTTTTTTGTGGGGCATCGAGACGCCGCGCGGGGCCGCGATAAAATACGCGGCGCCGAAGGACTGGTCTGAAGCCAGCGGGATCTCCTTCAGGGCAAAGGGGGATATGTCCGGCAGCGAGTTCGCGGTAATGGCCGCGGACAACGACAACGAATACTACAGGACGCCGTGGATAAAGAACGTCTGGAGCGGATGGAAAAATTTCTATTATGATTTCGACCTGTTTGTCCGTGAATCGCGCGGGGACGGCGCGGACGGGGACGGCGTCTTCGGGCAGAAAAAGATAAAATCGCTGTCAATAATAGTCAAAGGGAAGGAAGCATCCGCCGTTTACCTGGACAATATAGCGCTGTCATGCAATAAAGAGGTCCGCCATTCCGCGGTCGAAGGCCTCAAGGGATTTTCTTCCGGTGGCAGGATATTCCTTTACTGGGATCCCTCGAATAACCCGTTCCTGTTGAGCTATAAAATATACAGGGACGGTTCGAGGATCGCTGCCACGGACGGCCAGTTCTATTCTGAGGTTGCGCCCGCCGCGGAAAGACTGCACGAATACGAGGTTGCGGCGGTATATAGTGACGGATATGAAAGCGCTCCCGTACAGGTCAAGGTCATGACGCAATCGCCAGGGCGCCTGTCGCGCAGGGAAGAGGTTGCGGTGCACGGTAATTGGATATATGTCGGCGGTAAGAAATTCTTCGTCAAGGGCATAACATACAGCCCTTACGGGCCCGGCCAGGACCCGCGTTTCGATACGCCTGTGTTAAGGCAGGTTGAGGACGAAATGGCGCGCATCAGGCAGGCGGGATTCAATACGATAGCCGCCGCGTCCCCTCTTTCCGAACGCGAGATCATGATCGCAGAAAAGAACGGGCTCATGGTCATACAGTACCTCGATATCGCGCGGATACAGCAGATAACCGGCTGGTCGCGCCGGTACGGCAATATCCTCTATTATACAATATCGGCGGATGTAGAACCGGGCGCTGCCCTGGCTTACGGGAACGAGGCGAAGGCGATGGACCCCGAGAGGGAAGTATCCGTATCCTATGGCGAGCGCCGCGACCATCCGCAGCTTCCGGTGTTCGGCGTCGCCGGTGTCGTGCCTCCTGACTACGGGCCCGGAGGGTTGAT
>JAKLIT010000067.1 GCA_022709465.1 Candidatus Omnitrophota bacterium
AGATCGCCTCTAACGGCCATAAGGTGGATGTCATATACACCGACGGGAACTGGCTGGACGTGAACAGCGTAGATGATATAGAGAAGGCCGTAGATTTTACCCGATAATCGCAACTTCATCCCTTGACAAAGACGGGTTATGATATATAATATAACCGAGTATACCAAGGTATATATCCATCGTTTTTTAACCGTATTATACCAAAAATAAGGACGGAAAGATGAAAGATTCTGTCGAAAAGAACTCCCCTGTCCCGCTTTACAAGCAGCTCAAGAGGGTCATCGAGAACCAGATAAAGAGCGGCGAGAAGAAGCCGGGAGAGCTCGTCTCCTCCGAGAAGGAGTTCTGCGAACAGCATGGCATAAGCCAGATAACCGTCCGCAAGGCGATATTCGAGCTGGTCAACGAGGGCGTGCTCTACAGGATACCGGGAAAAGGTACTTTTGTCTCCGGCCCCGAGCAGGGCTCGAGGAGCATCTCGAAACTCAAGACCGATAATATCGGTTTCGTAATATCCCGTGAACACCATCCGATATTCTCGAACACGTTCTATTCCTACGTATTTGCCGGGGTCGAGGAAGAGGCCCGCGCGCACGGATACAACCTGATCTACCAGGTCCTTGACGAGAAACTGATGTTCGACCCCTCGACGTTCAAGTTGATAGAGGAGAGGAAAGTCGACGGCCTCATTCTTGCCGGTGAGATGTCCCATAGTTTTGTGTCCAACCTGAAATCAAAAGATATACCGATAGTGCTCGTGGACCATTTCATAGAGAACTCCGGTCTCGATTCCGTGGTGACCGATAACGTGAAAGGGGCCGGGGAGATGATAAGGTATCTCGCCGACCTCGGCCACGAGAAGATAGGCTTCCTCGGTGCCACGCTCGAGCACGGGTCGTTCATGGAGAGGTTCGAGGGCTATAAGGCGGGATTGAAGAAGAACCGCCTCGAGTTCAGCGAAGACCTCGTCCAGACGGGCCTGCTCTGGAACGGCTACGGTATCATGGAGAAGATGTTCCGCCTTCCGAAGATGCCGACCGCGATATTCGCCTGTAACGACCTCATGGCAGTCCGCGCGATGGCAGCGATACAGGATAAAGGTTTAAAGGTCCCGGATGACATAAGCATCGCGGGCTTCGATGATATAGACATGAGCCAGCAGATACATCCGCCCCTGACTACCGTGCGCGTCCAAAAAGAAGAGATGGGCAGGACCGGCGTCAAAAGGCTCATACAGAGGATCAAGAACAGCAACAAGCGCGCCGAGAAGATAGTCGTGGCGACGGAACTCGTCGTCAGGAAATCCTGCAAGGCGCTCAAGTAACGGAGGGGCAATAAGCGATGAAGGAGCGCATCGTTCTTTGCGCCTGTATCATGGCGTTCTGTTCTTTGGCTCTGGCGGACGGCATCGTGTGGGAAGGCTTCGAGGGCAAGAATAACTGGGTCATGGTCGAATGGCGCAACTCGGGCAGGGGCAAGATGCAGGTGTCGAAGGAGAACTTCTCCGAAGGCGGCAAGTCGCTGAAGGTGACGATGAACCAGGAGAAGAAGACCGACAAGGAGAAGGTCGGCATATCCAGGGAAGGATACCTTAACCTCTCGAATTCGGCAGGCGTGAAGATGGACGTCTATTGCGCCTCCGATGACGGGCTAGCGATATCGGTAGGGTTCGATGTCGGCGACAAGGGCGCGTATTTCGAGTCGGTCAAGAAACCGCTTAAGAGCGGATGGAACAGGGATGTGACGTTCGACCTTTCGGGCAATAATTTCAAATGCGAGGCGAGCGACTGGAAGTTCGAGAAGCCGATATCCGACAAGGGCAACATAACGAAGATGCACATAGTAATATACAGGCCGTCGAACGTCGTATCGGAGCAGACGGTATATATTGACAATATAAGGATAGGCCAGAGGGACCCCGTATGAAGGTAGCGCTTATATTGACGATCTCCGCGTTATCGGTAATATTCGCCTCCGGCGCATGGGCAGAAGAGGTCCTGCTGGAAGGGTTCGAAGGCGAGAGCTATTGGTCCGCGGTCGACTGGGAGAACACCGGGCAGGTAAACCTCGAGGTCGCGCCCGAGAGCGCTTCGCAGGGCAAAAGGTCTTTGAAAGTGGTGGTCAGGGAGGAAGCGACCGAATGGAAGAACAAGGTCGCGTTCTTCAAGGAAACGGGCGGCATAGATATGTCGAAAGACAACGCGGTCCTTATGGATGTCTATAATAAGGAAGCCGCCGGCATAGAGGTGGCGATCGGTTTCAGGACGGGTGAGGGATGGGTGTATTACGAGTCGGAAAAGAAGCAGGCCGGGAAGGGATGGACCAGGGACATCTCTTTCGACCTGGATTCGCCGGATTACAAATGCAAGGCGAGCGACTGGAAATATTCCGTGCCGTTGGCGGGCAGGGAGAACGTAGGGGAGTTTTACGTGCTCGTCTACCGGCCGGTTAGAATGGCCAAGGATACGGTGTATATCGATAACATAAGGGTAAAATAAGGGGGATCGAGATGAAGAAGGCGGCGTTTTTTGCGGTTCTGGCGGCGGTGATATTCCTGATGTATGCCTCAGTACATGCGGAAGAAAAGGTCTTCGACGGTTTTGAAGGGGCGAACGACTGGAACTGCGAGAACTGGGACAATGTCGGCGGCGCGACGCTCGCGATAAGCGCGGAGAAATTCACGGAAGGCAAACAATCGCTGAAAGCCGTCGCGAAGGACGAGGCCGAGGACTGGAAGAACAGGTTCGTAATATCGAGGGACGCTTCCCTCGATCTCTCCGCCGCGGACATGTATATGGACATATATACCGACGCGCCTTCGGGCGTCTCAGTGGCGGTCGCGTTCGATACGAGCGGAGAATATTACGAGACCGGCAACAAGCTCCTGAACCAGGGCTGGAACAAGGACGTAAAATTTGACCTCGGCGCCAAGGACTTCAAGTGCAAGGCGAGCGACTGGAAGAACTCGGTCCCGCTTGCCGACAGGAGCGACATCAGCAAGGTCTTCATACTTGTCCAGCACCCGAAGAAGATGAAGGGCCTTACGGTATACATCGATAACATAAGGTTCAAATAAAAGGTAAACTGCAAGGGGCCTTGATGAAGACCATTATGGCAGCGGCGGTATTTTTGCTCATGGCGCCCGGGACGGCCGGCGCGACGGTCTCGATCGTCTCCGTCGCGCAGGAGGCGGCCGAAGTCCCTAAGTTCGAGAAGTTCGAACTGACGGTCGCCATTGAAGCGCCGTATGTAAATCCTTTTAACCCCGAGGAAGTCGACCTGGCCGCGGAATTCACGAGCCCTTCAGGCAGGACTTTGGTCATGCCCGGGTTCCTCTATTCCGCGAGCCAGGACGCGCAGTTGAATTACAATTCACCGGTATGGAAGGTAAGGTTCTCCCCGGACGAGGAAGGGGAATGGAGGTATCTGCTGCGCCTGAAGGCCGCGGGCGCGGAAGATAAGTCCGCGCCGGAGACGTTCAAATGCATCCCGTCGAAAGGCAGGGGTTTCGTGAAGGTCAGCGCTTCGGACCCGAAATATTTCGAGTTCGCGAACGGGGAGTTCTATTACCCTTTCGGGGAGAACATATGCTGGGCGTCGTTGCCGAATTTCAAAAAGTATTTCGCGCAAATGCAAAAGGCCGGCGGAAACTGGACAAGGGTATGGATGTCGAACTGGGAGGCGGGGCTCGAATGGACGAAGGGCTCCGGTTACAGGGGCCTCGGCAAGTATAACCTCGAGAAGGCCGGCAAGCTTGATAAGGTCGTGGACCTCGCGAAGGAATACGGGCTGTATTTCCAGCTCGTGATAAACCACCACGGCCAGCTGAGCACCAAGGTCAATCCCCAGTGGGAGGATAACCCTTACAACGCGAAAAACGGCGGGCCGTGCAAGGCACCGGAGGATTTCTTCACGAACCCGGTGGCGAAGAAACATTTCAAGGACAGGATGCGCTATATAATCGCGCGCTGGGGATACAGCCCTAATATAATGGCGTGGGAGCTCTGGAACGAGATCACTTTCGTGGATAACCTTGATCCGGAGGCCGACGCCGCGTGGAATAAGGAGATGGCCGGCTATATAAAGGAAACAGACCCGCACAGGCACCTTATAACGACAAGCTATGCCGGCACTTTCCACGACTACGGTTTCAACAGGAAGGTCTGGGAGATCCCGGAGATAGATTTTACGCAGTTCCATATGTATACGCAGGATGTCGTCTCCGCGGTAATAGGCGCTTACAGGCTCATGGGGCAGTTCGACAAGCCGTATTTTATGGGCGAGATCGGGACCGACTCCTCCGAAGGCGTCGACAAGAAGGACATAGAGGGCGCATACCTGCATTCCGCGTTATGGTCCGAGTATATGCTCGCGTGCGGAGGCAGCGCGATGCCGTGGTGGTGGGACAGCTATATACACCCGAAGAGCCTGTATTACCACTGGGCGGCCCTGAACGAATTCAATAAGGGCGTTGACAGGCGCGGTAAGGGCTACAGGACATCGACGGCGAGGGTGCTCGCCGAGGTGGACGGCCTCAACTCGCCGGTCTTCGCGATAGGGCTCATGAACAACAGGGAGGGCTTCGCCTGGGTCTTCGACCCGAAATGGACGAAATATGAACCCGGAAGGCCCGAGCCCCCGCTGATAAAGGACGCTTCGCTCAGGATAAACTGGATGGACAAGGGCAAATACTCCGTCGAGTTTTGGGACACTTGGAAGGGGGCGGTCGTGGAAAAGCGCGAGATCGCCTCCGACGATAACGGCCTCGACATCATATTGCCTGGTTTCAGGAGGGACATGGCAGTTAAGATAACGCAGTCGGAGATGAAGGCCGTAAGCGGCAAGAAGGCGGCGCTCGCGGATACGACCCCCGCGCCGATAGGTTTTACGCGCAAGGAGATCGCGCTAAAAAAGACGAGGCAGCATATTAAAGTGGACGGAGACCTCTCGGAATGGTATATATCGGATTTCAGGGACGACCAGGTCGCCTCGGTCGACAAGGGTTCGGCGAGGTTCTACATGCTCTACGATAAGGAGAACCTCTACTTCGCCGCCGTGGTCGACGACGATGTGGTCATCGGCAACCAGAGCGGGGTAGATATATGGCGCGATGACGGGGCGGAGCTCTGGATCGACGCGCGCGGCGACGCGGACATCTTCAATAACATGCCGTTCAACCCCGGCTGTTACCAGATAAATATAGCACCCCTAACGAAAGACGGGAAAGCGGGCGTATACGTATACAGGAACATCAACACGAGGCCGCTTGCCGACGCGATAAAGGCCGCGTCAAAGATGCAGGCCGGCGCGAAGAAGGGCGGATATGCTATAGAGGCGGCGATACCGGTCCGCGCGGTCAACGGGCTCGAATTGCAGGAAGGCAAGATCCTAGGAGTGAATTTTTCGGTGACGGACAAGGACAGCGCAAAGGGCGAATGGCGGCACATCATATGGTCGGGCAAACAGGAGGATGATGCGACACAATGGGGAAGGTTAAGGGTAAAATGACGAAGAGGGCGCAGATAAAGGAAGGCGTATTCTATCTCGGGAACGAGCCGTTGTTCCTCGTGACGGCGGATTATCCGTATTACCGCGATGACGCGGCGAACTGGGACGACCGCCTGAAGAAGATAAAGGGCGCGGGAATAGACGCCGTGACTTTCTATACGCCGTGGCGCCATCATATGCGCAGGGACGGCGAGAAGTTCTCCGCGGATTTCGACGGGACGACACAGCCCAACCGCAACGTGAAGCTGTTCCTCGAACTATGCAGGAAGAACGGCCTCTGGGCGGTAGTCAAGCCCGGGCCCTTCATACACGCCGAGCTGACGTTCGGCGGGCTGCCGGACTGGGCAGCCGCGGAGAAGGGGTCCGGTATCGAGACTTTCCCTAACAACAGGGGCGAGATCATGCTCGACCCGTTCCGCAAGCCCGGGACATACGGCAGGCCCATGCCCGCGCCGCTGTGCCCGAAGTTCAAGTCGATGACCAAGGAATGGTACAGGACGGTATACGACAACCTGATAAAGGACAATATCTATCCCGCAGGGAACATCATCGCGGTGCAGGTCTGCAACGAGGGGCTCTATTCGAACGGGCCAGCCCGGATAACCGATTATGATTATTCGGATTCCGCCCTCGGCCTCTACAGGAAGTTCGCGAAACGCAGCAACGTCAGGGCGCCGAGGAGGTTGCATGCCGTAAATAAGATGTCCGACCTTAAGGATTACCTCGACTGGTCGCGCTGGCAGTCGGAGTATATGCGCCTGATATATACCGAGTTCTCCGAGGTCGTCCACGGGAAGCTTCCGATAGTCATAAATATCAACCCGCCTTCGGAAGGCAGGGCATTGGACCACTGGCTCACTCGCGTGATCCCCGAGAACTGGCCGGTCATCCATTACGGGTTCACGAACTGGCTCAGGCCGGTATCCGAGGACCGCTCATCGTTCGACCGCTACAGCATACTCTCAAAACGCAGCAGGGGCATCAATTTCGAGGAGAACTGGGGGTTCTCGAAACTCTACGACCAGCATTTCCAGTACCCGGTCGTCTGTACGTTCGAGACGATGCTGGCTATCGCTAACGGCGCTACGGGATTCAACGTATACACAGCCGTCAATACCGCCTCCTGGGACGATTCGATAGACAGCCAGCACGAGCGGCCTTACCCGGATTCGTCCCCAATAAAAGAGGACGGTTCATTGACGAAAAAATACGAGGTATTGAGCCTCATATCGCATTTCTTCGAGACCGAAGGCCCCGCGTTCCTGAAATGTGTCCCGGATACGCCTATAGCGTGGGGTTTCTACCCGCCTTATGCGTACCTGGCCGCATGGGATATCCCGAAAGAGGACTGGGACGGCATGCATATAGAGCCGGTAAAGTGCGGGTACGAGGGCCTCGACAGGATACAGCGCGTGCTTCGCGACAGGAACCTCGATTTCCATATAGTGAATATCGAGAAGGCGCCGTTGTCCGAGTTGAAACGCCATAAGTTCATCGTGCTGCACGGCGGGTTTTTCATGGACGCCGGGACGCAGCGGAAGCTCGCGGCATTTTCGTCAGCCGGCGGCAAG
>JAKLIT010000068.1 GCA_022709465.1 Candidatus Omnitrophota bacterium
TCGATATACGGCGTCGTATCGCCGGCGCCGTCGCTTTATAAAAAAGGCGAAAAACATATAGGATACTCGGTATCGAAGGCGGCTGTCATACAACTCACAAGGCACATGGCAGTCCACCTTTCGCCGCGCATAAGGGTCAACTGCATAGTGCCCGGAGGCGCAAAGTCCGGACAGGGACGCGCATTCATAGAGAGTTACAGTAAACGCGTTCCGCTCGGGCGTATGATGGACAAAGGAGAGATTGGGGGCATAGTCGAATATCTATGCTCGGATAAGTCTTCGTATATGACGGGCGCCGTGCTTACGCTTGACGGCGGATGGACCGCCCTTTAAAGGAGAAGGCGCATGTTTGACATAAAGTTCTACGAAAAAGTTTCAGAGTTAAAGAGGAAGTTTGCGGCGGGGGAGGTGTTTGAGAAAGCGCATCTCTTTGAAGAGCTTGAGAAATGCCGGAGCAAGGATCCCGTCGTATTCAATATAGAAACGACGAACGCATGCAATATGAAATGCGTGATGTGCCCGAGGACGACGATGATGACACGCCCGATCGAGACTATGGATATGGAGACATTCAGGAAGGTCGCTGGGCAGCTTAAGCCGTTTGCGGCGCAGGAATGGAAGGAATGGGAGGATTTCTGCGAGCGCTATTACGGTGTTCCCAGGAACGCCATGAGCGAAAATCATTATTTCCTTTACGTAATACCGAAGGTCATAGTGCTCCACGGGTACGGCGACCCGCTGTTGGATGTCAAAATGCCGGAGCGCGTCGGCCTGCTTACGGAGATAGGGATCCCGTCGTATTTCAGCTGCAACCCCGCAAACATCAACATAGACAGGACTGCGAAGATGTTCGAGAAGGGGCTATGCTACGTCAAGTTCTCGCTCGAGAGCGTCGATGACAGCGCGCATAAGAAGATAAGGGGAGATGCCTCTAACTTCTCCGAAAGCTTCAAAAGGATAAAAGAGCTTCTACGGATAAAAAGTGCGAATAATTACAAGACGACGATCGTGATAACGATGCTCGACCTTGGCCGGATGGCGCAAGATGATGATTTCGTGAGGTTAAAGGAGAAGTTCAAGGACCTCGATGTTTATGTCTACCTCAAGAGCCAGGACCAGAAATGGTACAGCAATAAGGAAATCCAGACGAAATCGATCCATTGGATAGAGTTCTGCCAGTTCCCATGGTCCTCGATGACGGTAAAGTCCAACGGCGAGGCGGCGATGTGCGTCGAGGACTTTAATAACGAAATAATACTGGGGGACGTAAAAAAGGAATCCCTCCGCGATATATGGAACGGGCAGAGATACTCCGATTTCAGGAAACTGCATTTCAACATGGACCGCGAGGCCAAATGCACGAAGAACTGCGACATGAGGCTTATCGGGAGCATGTGCTCAAAGGGCGCTATTTAAGGAGAAGCGGATGAAGATACTTCTGGTCTCGTACGATAACGATTCATATATCCATCACTTTCCGCAGGGACTGGCCTATATAGCGGCGGCGCTGAAAAGTGACGGCCACGATGTTTCCGTATACAGCCAGGACGCAAACCATTATCCGGACGATCACCTTACGGCCCATCTTGACAAGCACAGGTATGACATCGTCGGCGTCGGCGTTATCGCGGGATATTACCAGTACAGGAAGCTGCTGAAGATATCGGAGGCAATAAACAGCTCGAAGAACAGGCCTTTTTACGTACTTGGAGGGCATGGGCCTTCACCCGATCCGGAATATTTTCTCAAAAAGACGTCCGCCGATGCAGCGGTTATTGGGGAAGGCGAGGTCACGATAAGGGAACTCGCCGAGGCGGTCGGCGCACGCAGGTCGTTTGGCGGTATTAAAGGGATCGCGTTCCGCAGCGGGGATAAAGTTACCGTGAACGAAAGGCGGCCTCTCGTGGAAGATGTAGACAAATTGCCGATGCCCGAATTCGGGATCTTCCCCGTGGAATATTACAGGCTGCTCAGGATGCCGCATGCGCAGAGCAGCGACTTCGTGATGTCGGTTCTCTCAGGCAGAGGTTGCACATTCGAGTGCACTTTTTGCTACAGGATGGACAAGGGTTTCAGGCCGAGGTGCGCGGAAAGCATAGTTGACGAGATCAAGTTCCTCAAAAAGCAATACGGCGTAACGTATATCGTATTTTCGGATGAACTACTCATGTCATCGGCCGAAAGGACGGCCCTGTTATGCGAGAGTTTCATAAAGAACGGTCTGAAAATAAAATGGTGGTGCAACGGCAGGCTTAATTACGCCAGGCCTGAGGTACTTGGCCTCATGAAACGCGCGGGATGCGTCTTCATCAATTACGGAATCGAGGCGATGGACAATTATGTACTGAAGATGATGAAGAAAGGCCTTACGACCGACATGATAATAAAGGGTATTGAAGCCACGCTGAAGGCGGGTATCAGCCCGGGACTCAACATCATGTTCGGCAATATAGGCGACAACAGGGCCACGATAGACAAGGCGGTCGACTTCCTGCTGAAGTACGACGACCACGCGCAACTGAGGACGATAAGGCCGGTAACCCCATACCCGGGTTCGCCGCTTTACTATTATGCGATCGAGAAGGGGCTGCTTAAGGATTGCGGGGATTTTTACGAGAACAAGCATGTCAATTCTGACCTTCCGAGCGTGAATTTTACCGAGTTGTCCGAAGCCGAATACCTCAATTGCCTGCTCGAGGCGAACAAGAGGCTCATAAAGGAATATTACGGCAGGAAATTATCGGATTCGATGGACCAGGTAAATAAACTATATCTGGAAAAAGATCCAAGTTTCAGGGGATTCAGGCAGACATAGGCATAGGAAAAACGGAGGTTTTTGTGGCGGATAAACAAGGGATGCTCGGAGAGATCAAGCTTATAATCTATGATTTTGACGGAGTTTTTACGGACAACAGGGTCATGCTGAGGCAGGATGGCACGGAAAGCGTGATGGTTAACAGGTCAGACGGGCTTGCGGTGGGGATCTTCAAGAATCTGGGTATACCTCAGGTGATCCTGACGACCGAGAAGAATCCGGTCGTAAGGGCACGGGCCAGGAAACTCGGGATACCGATAAAGCACAGCCTCAGCGACAAAAAGGCGGCACTCGTCTCCTTATGCAGGTCAAGGAACGTGCCGCTGAAGAATGTGATGTTCGTGGGAAACGATATCAACGATGTCGAGGCGATGAAGTCGGTTGGTTATCCCGTTGCCCCGGCCGACGCGTACCCGCAGGCAAAGAAAACAGCCGTACTGGTAACAAAGGCCAAAGGCGGTTATGGTGTTGTGCGCGAACTCGTGGAAATCTTGGTGAAGTTAAGGTAGAGATGCTGAACTATGATCTCGGAGAGATGAGGTCCGAGGATGGCTCATCTTTAAGATATGAAGTCGAGAGGCGTTCCTCCGACCTCGCAATAAGAATGTCCAGGGTATTAGAGAATACGCGTGCCTATCGTGAGATATCTGAAATGCTCCCGAGCCGAAAACTTCCGCTCTATTTCAGGTACCTGATCAAAAAAGAGGTTTATCCGTATGTCCGCGAGGCGTGCGTTATTGATTGGTATAGGCGGAATTCAAGAGAGGTGCCGGAGGCGAACAGGGCGGTAAAGGTGCCTTCCGGGGGGATATCCGATGCGCTTGCCGAATGCTGGGATTTTCCGGATATTCCTCTAGGGACGGAAAAGAAGCGTATTGACGGACGCGCATCCCTTGATACTGCAAAGAAGAGGATAAAAGACGGATTAGCCGGGATACGGGGGATACAACCTTACGTGCCCCGGCCCGAAGCCGTCCGTCCTGTCATAGCATGCCATTATGCCGAAGGATTTGATCCTTGCAGGAGGAACGACCTGAACTGGTTCGAAGGGAGCGGCATATCCCCGGAAAGGGTGCTGATATATTTCGATAGCCCGGACAATAAGGACGGGAAGCCTGTTAGGAAAGAAGTCACGAGGGGATTAAGGCGTGCGGGTTTCGGGCTCGTGGCCCTCAGCAAGGGAATCATAGAAGACAGAAATTGCGAAGTATGGCACAGGCCGCGAGAAGATAAGGATGTCCTGCTTGAGGCCAAACCCGGTTCGGATATTTCAGATAAATGGGTATACTGGCACGGGAACGAACTTATCAAGTCGGTTGGATACTGGCGTGCGTTCTACAGGGACTTCAATATCAAGATAAATTATATTCCGGAAGAAGGGATGGCCAAAAGCTACGCTCAGGCGATCGCCTTTGATATGGATGGTGCGCGCGGCGGATTACTCGTCGGCAAGCAGCGCTCCGAGGCTTTTCTCCCATACAGGTATTATCTCGGTTATCATCCTAAACATGTGTTCTTCATGTGGAATGCCAGGGCGGTGAAACGCGTTGACCCGGAATGCGAGCGCATCGAGAGCGTCGTGCTTTCTGGATATCCTTATGACGCGTTAAAAGGGCACCGTTCGGCAGGTAAAAGCCATCCGGCAGATGATTTGAGGTCAAAAGGGGCCGGGATCGCAATAGCCCTGTTTGATAATATGCACGGCCGCGATTATTACATCTCTACGGAGAAGATGCACGGCTTCTATACAGCGTTCTTTAAGTGGGCGCTTGAGGATGAAAGAGTTGGGCTGATATTAAAGTCGAAGAAATCGCTTGTCATCGAGCGGCTTCCTGGAGTGAAGCCAATGTTGAACAGCCTTATCTCATCTGGAAGGTGCATTAAGCTGGAGGACGAATGGGGAAGATACCCGACAGACGCATCATTCGGAGCTGATTTCGCTATAGGCGCGGGAATATCAACGGCAGTAGTGGAATCAGTATTGGCAGGTTGCAAGGGGATACATTACGACCTCACGAGGCTTAAGAGTTACGAGTTCTATGATTGGGGTTTTGGCAGGATAATATTCAATGACCTTGAGGAGATGATCGGGGCATTAAAACGTTATATGGCTGATCCGATGAGCGAGCCGGGGCTTGGTGATTGGTCCGGGCACCTTAAGGACCTCGATCCGTTCCTCGACTGGAAGGGCGGCGTGAGGATGGGGTTATACATGAGGTTGCTTCTAAATTCATATGACGACGGCAGGACGAGGGAAGCAGCTATACAGGAGGCCGATACAAAATATGAAACGGAGCGTTCAAATGGCCAAGCTTAATATTATTGTGGTAGGGACAGGGATGTACGTCTGCGGCAGGGGCACAAGTGGATACGGCACCATCATGCCGGCGATCCTCGAATGGGCCAGGACGGGAAATGCCGGCGAGATAATCGTTGTGGGACGGAGCGCGCGCGGAGCGAAGGAAGCGGGGAAAAAGATAGATGGGTTGCGCAGGCAGATGGGTGTGAGCGCGTCTATACGCATACTTCCTGCAGGGAACGACGACTCGAAAGCGTATATTAAAGCCATAAAAGGCATAACAAAGCCTGCTTGTGCTATTATCGCGGCTCCCGATAAACTGCACAGAGAGATCGCGGAAGCCGCAATAAAAGCCGGTTTGCATACCCTTGTGGTAAAGCCACTGGTCCCGACCGTAAAAGAAGCAAGGTCTTTGATAGCGCTTCAGGATAAGAGTAAGGTGTATTGCGCCGTAGAATTTCATAAAAGATATGACGACGCGAACCTTAAGCTCAGGGATGCGGTATCCCAGGGGACGATAGGCGACCCGTTATATTTTCTCGCAGAGTTCAGCCAGCGTAAGAGCATGCCTGCAAAGGTGTTCAGGAGCTGGGCGGCATCAACGAACATATTCCAGTATCTCGGGATACATTACGTGGACATGATATATTATGTGACCGGGGCGAGCCCCTTTAGGGTATCGGCTACCGGGCAGAACGGCTGGCTTAAAACGCGCGGCGTTGATACTTATGACGCGGTCGAAGCCGTCATAGAGTGGGAAACGCGCGGAAGGAAGAGGTTCGTCTCGCATATACTCACGAACTGGATAGACCCCGAGAAGACATCGGCGATGTCCGACCAGAAGATAAAGGTCATTGGCACAAAGGGACGATTTGAGTCGGATCAGAAAGGACGCGGCATTACTATGGTCACGGATGAGGGCGGGATAGAAGAACTGAACCCGTATTTTTGCAGCCGATTCGGGACAAGCGGGAGTATCAGCTACCGCGGTTACGGGATAGACAGCATACGAACATTCCTGGATGATGCAAAGGCTGTATATGCCGGGAACCTTAGTATACGGGAATTAGAGGGTTCAAGGCCTACATTCAAGGACTCCTTAGTCCCTACGATGGTGCTCGAAGCGGTCAACGCCAGCCTTAAAAAAGGCGGGGATTGGGTAAGGGTAGGAAGAAAATGAAAGAGAAGCTTGTATCGCCCGAGAAGCTCAGGGTCTTCATCAGGGGTGTATTGCTTAAGGCCGGTGTCCGCGAAGACGTGTCCGTGCATGTCGCCGAAGGCCTCGTGCAGGCCTCATTAAGGGGCGTCGATTCCCACGGCATAAGGCTCTTTCCGCATTATATGGCGTCGGTTAAGGCCGGAAGGATAAATCCCGATCCGGCGTATAAGTTCGAGAGGACCTCGGCTTCCACCGGGAAGTTCGACGCGGACCATACCTTCGGCCATGCCGCCGGCATCGAATCCGCGAGAAAGGCGGTGGAACTCGCAAAGGAGGCAGGGACCGGCAGCATAGCCGTTTTCAATTCCACGCATTTCGGCGCGGCCGCGTATTTCACGCTTGAGATAGCGAAACACGGGATGATAGGGCTAAGTTTCACGCATGCCGATTCGCTGATGAAGACATACGCGGGCAAGAGGGCGTTCCTCGGGACTAACCCGATATCCTTTGCTGCGCCGGTGGAAGGCGAAGAGCCGTTCTGCCTGGACATGGCAACGACACTTTATAATTTCAACAAGATAAAACAGCTGCGCGAACGCAAGCGCTCGGCTCCGGCGGGCGTCGGCGCGGATACGGAAGGCAATGAGACGACGGATGCGGAGAAGATATCGATGCTGCTGCCTATAGGCGGGTATAAGGGATACGGGCTCAGCCTTATGGTAGAGGTGCTCTGCGGGATACTGACCGGCATGCCCTACGGGCCGAACATATCGAGCATGTTCAAGGCGCCGC
>JAKLIT010000069.1 GCA_022709465.1 Candidatus Omnitrophota bacterium
CCGTAAAATAACAAAACGCGGACACCATTACCCATACAAATGGGGATATGACCGCGTTTATTCCCGAGGAATTTAGATTCATATCCGACCTAGGAACAATGGTCGGGGCGGACAGACTTGAACTGTCGACCTCTTCGTCCCGAACGAAGCGCTCTACCAAACTGAGCCACGCCCCGGTTATCCGAACAGATACTTCAATTTATATAAAATATAGTCCCAGACGGTCTTCTTCTTTTTGGGCTCCGGCTTTTCCTGGCTCCAGATGCCCCGCTTCTGTTCCCTCGCTTCCTGCTGGAGGGAGACGAACCTCTTCGAGTACTTTACGTTCGGCGGGACCGTATACGCCAGCGCATATCCTCTCCTTACGAGTTCCTCGTTCACGAATATGTCTCTGGCGTACACATAGGCGAGCGTCCTGCCGTACCTGTCCGTCCTGCCTACGTCGTACTCGAGCCTGACTCTCCTGCCCTTTACGAGGCCCTCGTTCTGCCTCTTCGCCTCGTTATAATACGGGCGTCCCTTCTCGGGCGTATCGATCCCTATATACCTGACGTGCTCGCCGCTCTCCATCACTATCGTATCGCCGTCGATCACCCTTGTGACGAACAACTCGTCGGCGAAAACTCCGTGATCCATTAACGATAAGGATAAGACGAAGGCTGCAAGAAGCGTTCTGCGGCTTTCAAAACAACTTAACATAACGGTTGATTTTATCACGGGTAAGGCAAATAGTCAACACCGGAGGCTGGAATAAGCGCTCTTCAGATAAATCCTTTTTCCCGCAGGAATTCCATCGTTATCCCGGCAGGCTCGCTTTTATTGATATACTTCCCGAGGATATCCGTCTCGAGGTTTACCTTATCTCCCGGCTTTTTCGATGCCAGCGTCGTCATCCCCGCGGTGTGAGGTATTATGTAGACCGAGAACGAGCATTCATTTACCTCTCCCACGGTAAGGCTGATGCCGTCGACCGCTATCGACCCCTTTGGCACGACGCCTTTCAGCAGGCCTTTTCCCGCTTTGATCTCCACGGTCATCTGGCCTTTACGTTCCCTTGACGATACTATCTCGCCCGTCCCGTCAATATGACCCGTAACGAAATGGCCGCTTATCTTTGACCCCGCCGTAAGGGCGCCTTCCAGGTTGACGGCATCCCCCGGCTTGCGCAAGATAAGCGTGGTCCTCTTAAGCGTCTCCTCAACGGCCTCGGCCGAAAATATCCCTCCGACGGCCTTTACGACCGTAAGGCATACGCCGTCTACGGATACCGAATCGCCGGCCTTAAGGGAGGGCGTCGTCCTGGCCGCCTTTATGGTTATCATTGACGGTTCTCGGGACTTCTCGAACTTCTCTATTATCCCGGTCTCTTCAATTATTCCCGTAAACATCCTATCTCCTTACGTATCCTTCCACCAGTATATCCCCGGCCATATCATGCAATTTAATATCCGTTATCCCGACGGAGTCCTTCATCCTCGAGACGCCTTCGCCCTCCACGGACGATTTCGCGTCCCTTCCTCCGGATATCTTTGGCGCTATAAAGAAATAGACCTTATCGACGACCTTCTCCCTGAATGCCGAGGCGATGGTCTCTCCGCCTCCCTCTATAAGGACGCTCATCACGCCCCTGCCGGCAATCTTCCGCAGGAGATCTCTCATCTTCACCATCCCGGTCTTCTTGTCAGGCATTACGACCAGCACATCTCCGCCTTTACTGTTGAGCACTTTTGCATCCTTGGGTATGCCTCTCTTGCCGGCAAGAATGATCCTCAACGGCTGTTTTACCTTACCGCCTTTTATCCTTGCCGTAAGAAGCGGGTCGTCCTTAATGACAGTATTCGCGCCGACGATCACCGCATCGGCCTCGCTCCTTAACTTGTGGACGAACCTCCTTGATACCTCGTTGGATACCCATTTCGAATCCCCTGTACGCGTCGCTATCTTCCCGTCGAGGGTCTGTGCCGCCTTGACTGCCACGAAGGGCATTCCCTCTTCCATGTATTTTATGAACGGCCTGTTCAGTTCACGCGCCTCTTTCCGCATTATACCGGATTCCGATCTTATCCCGTATCTCCTGAGTGCGGAGAGCCCTTTGCCGTTATTCAACGGGTTCGGGTCCTTCATCGCCGCTACGACGCGCTTGATACCGTATCCCTTTATCATATCCACGCACGGAGGCGTCTTCCCGTAATGCCTGCAGGGTTCGAGGGAAACGTATAATGTCGCGCCCCTGGCCTTCTTTCCCGCCTGTTTCAATGCGTATACCTCGGCATGCGGGCCCCCGGCATACCTGTGATATCCTTTTCCGACTATCCTTCCGCCCTTAACTACTAACGCTCCAACGCACGGGTTCGGGCTTGTCCTTCCTTTTGCCGACGAAGCAAGCGCTATCGCGGCGCTTATATATTTTTTGTCCTCTTTGCGCATCTTTTTAACCCTTCGACAAAACTATAGGGCACCATGACAGTCCCCATAAGCATACGGCCCTTGTTAAGGCCGTGGCAATCCGAACCTCCCGTCACCAACAAACCGTTCTCCTCCGCGATCTCCGTAAATTTGCGGGCCACCGATCTCGATTGCTCCGAGTGGAACGCCTCCAGGCCGTCGAGGCCGTATTTAACGAACTTCGGGACGAGATCCCCGCCTCCCATCAGCTGAGGATGCGCGAAGACCACGACCGCTCCTACCCGCTTAAGCTCTGCGATAGCGTCCCTGGCCGTTATCTCGTAGTGCGCGACATAACACGGGCCTTTGTCCCCGATATACCTGTTGAACGCTTCTTTTATGGATGACACATATCCGCGCTCCTCAAGGACGGAGGCGATATGCATCCTGCCGACGGAACCCGGCCCGCTCAGCCTGAACACTTCCTCCGGGTCGAGGCATATGTCGTATTTCTTGAGCTTCTCAATGATCTTATATGCCCTGTCGACCCTGTTCTGCCTTATCGTCTTGAGCCTCTTCAGGAACCGCGCGTCCTCGATGTCCGGGTAATAACCGAGAATATGCACTTCACATGACTTCTCCTGCGCTGTCATCTCGACGCCCGGGATGATCTCGATGCCCTTGCCCCGTGCGGCTTTCCTGGCGGGCGCTATCGCGTCCACGCAATCGTGGTCGGTTATGGCTATGCATGAGAGGCCCGCCTTCTTCGCGCCATCGACAACTTCTGCCGGAGTGAACGTCCCGTCCGACATGCGCGTATGGACGTGAAGGTCAGCCAGCTTTTCCACTCTTGGCCTCTTCCTTGCTTATCTTGTCAAGGATACCGTTCACGAACTTGCCGGATTCCGTATCGCCGAACTTCTTCGCGAGGTCCACCGCTTCGTTGATAGATACCTTCTGCGGTATGTCGTCGCAGAAGAGCAGCTCATACGTAGCGAGCCTTAAGACGTTCCTGTCGATGACAGCCATGCGGTTCAGCTTCCAGTTGCTCGCGTAACACGTTATCGTCTCGTCTATCTTCTTCAGGTTCTTTAGTGTCCCCAGGACAAGCGATGAGGCAAAATCCGATACCTCGGCGCCGACCTCGTTGTCCCTCCAGAAATCAAGGAACAACTTCTCCGGCTGCTCTTTCCTTATGTCAGACTGGTAAAGAATCTGGAGCGCGCACTCGCGCGCCTGTGTGCGTTTTCTCATCAGATGTTCTCTATCAGGTTCGCCATCTCTATCGCCGACATGGCCGCATCGCGCCCTTTATTGCCGTCCTTCGTGCCTGCGCGCTCTATCGCCTGTTCGAGGTTCTCCGCCGTTATCACGCCGAATATCACGGGTATACCGCTGTCCATCGAGACCTTTGCGACACCCTTTGCGGCCTCGCCCGACACATACTCGAAATGCGGCGTGGAGCCCTTTATCACTGTACCGAGGCATATGACAGCGTCGAACTTCTTCGACCTCGCTATCTTATTGGCGGCCAAAGGTATCTCGAACGCGCCCGGGACCCATACCGCCTCGATCTCGCCCTCTTTTGCCCCATGCCTTAAAAGCGTGTCCACCGCGCCTTCGAGAAGCCGTTTCGAGATAAAATCGTTGAACCTTGAAATGACTATAGCGAATTTCTTTCCTTTCGCTATCAATTGCCCTTCTATCGTCTTTACCATCTTCCCCTCCTTTAGTTTAACCTTTTGAACACGTGGCCCATCTTCTCTTTCTTCGTCCTAAGATACCGGACGTTCCTCGGGTTTGAAGGCATCTCTATCGGCACCCTGTCCACTACCTTGAGCCCGTATCCTTCAAGACCGACGATCTTCTGCGGATTATTCGTCAGCAGACGTATATTCTTGAGGCCGAGGTCCGCGAGGATCTGCGCGCCCGTGCCATAGTCCCTCAGGTCCGCGTCGAAACCGAGCGCCTTGTTCGCCTCGACCGTATCAAGCCCCCTGTCCTGCAGCGCGTAGGCCTTGATCTTGTTCTCGAGGCCGATGCCGCGGCCTTCCTGCCTCATATACAACAGGACGCCCCTGCCTTCCTTTCCTATCATCGAGAGCGCGCGCTTGAGCTGTCCGCCGCAATCGCACCTCAGTGAGCCGAATACGTCGCCCGTAAGGCACTCCGAATGCACCCTTACCAGGATCGGCTTGCCGGAGAGTTCCCCCATAGCAAGCGCCACATGCACCTTCTTGTCTATCATCGATTCATACAGCATGAGCCGGAATTCGCCGTACTCCGACGGGAGCGTCGTCTCCTCGATAAGCCGGACCAGCTTCTCCGCGGCCATCCTGTACTTTATCAGGTCCGCTATCGTGCATATCTTAAGCTTATGCCTCTTCGCGAATTCCTTAAGCTGCGGGGTCCTCGCCATCGTGCCGTCGTCGTTCATGATCTCGCATATCACGCCGGCCGGTTTTAATTTCGCCAGCTTAGCGAGGTCCACGGCGGCTTCTGTATGGCCCGTCCTTACAAGAACGCCGCCTTCCTTTGCCCTCAACGGGAATACATGGCCGGGCCTGCTGAAATCCTCGGGTTTCGACCTTGGGTTCACCATGGCTTTAACCGTCTTTGCCCTGTCATGCGCCGAGATGCCCGTCGTTACACCCTCCTTAAGGTCGATCGACATCGTCCATCCGGTATTGAAGTTGCCGCCGCCTGTTTCGGAGAGAACCTCTATCCCGAGATCGCGCAACCGGCCCTCTTCCATCGGGACGCAGATGAGCCCGCGCCCGTACTTCGCCATGAAATTTATCGCGTCCGGCGTCACGAACTCCGCGGCCATCAGGAGGTCTCCCTCGTTCTCGCGGCCTTCGTCATCGATGACGATGACCATCCTGCCCTTCTTGATGTCTTCTATCGCTTCTTTTATCGTATTGAACATGCCTCTCCTTTAAAATAAAAAATCCCGAAGACATGTCTCCGGGATAATATAAATCGAACGCAGGACGCATCCATAGCGTCCGCAGGGTCTTCTCCCATCTAGACTTTTACTATTGGCTCCTGGATTTCACAGGATCTGCCCCCCTATTGGGAAGCTCGCAGGCTCTACTGCCAGTGGGGAATTTCACCCCTCCCGAAGAACTAGTAAAGCATATACCAAAGGCGCCCGTTTGTCAAGCCCCGTATGACGACCCGCCGGCCCGCCTTGACAAAGGGTATTTAATAGGGTATCATTACTGCCACTATGGAAAAGAGATCGTTACAGGAGATGCTTGACAGGATCCGAGCCGAGCTCACTATCTTTTATGAGATCGGCAACGCAATGCGTTCCACGCTAAACCTGGATGAGATCCTCTTCATCATCCTTACAGGGGTTACATCGCACGAAGGGCTCGGCTTCAACAGGGCCATGCTCTTCCTCGTCAACGATGAGGACAATACCGTCGAGGGCAAGATGGGAATCGGGCCTCATTCAGTCGAGGAGGCCGGGCGCATCTGGAACAGGATCGAATCCGAAAGGATGAACCTAGAAGACCTCATATCCGCCTACAGTTTCTACAAAAAAGGCGTCTCCGAACTGGATAAGATCGTCCGCAATATTAAGGTCCCGCTCCGCGAGGATTCCGGCGTGCTCGCGATGACCGTCATGGAAGGCATGAGCTTCGAGATAACCAACGAGCATACAAGGAAGAATATTGAAAACGACCCTGTCCTGCAATCGCTGAGGACCGAGTATTTCGTGACGGTGCCGCTAAGGGCGAAAGATAAGGTGATAGGCGTCATACTTGCCGATAACATATTTACGAAGAAACCCATAACGAAGGACGACATCAGGACATTGACGATGTTCGCCAACCACGCCGGCCTTGCCATCGAGAACTCGCGCCTCTACGAGCAGACGGTCCACCAGGCAAATACGGACATGCTTACGCGCCTGTGGAACCACGGGTATTTCCAGTATTCGCTTACCGAGGAGTTAAAGAAAGCGTATGAGAACAAAAAAGACCTTTCGCTCGTAATGTTCGATATAGATAATTTCAAGAACTATAACGATACTCTCGGGCACCAGATGGGAGACCAGCTCCTCCGGGATGTCGCGAGGATCCTGAAGGCCACCTGCGACGGAAAAGGTTCTGTCGCCCGTTACGGAGGCGAGGAGTTCGCGGTAATATTGCCCGGGATGCGTAAGGACTCGGCTTACCAGATAGCCGAGGTATTAAGGCAGGCGATCGAGGGATTCCAATTCAAGGGACAGGACGTCCAACCGAACAAGAACCTTACCATAAGCGCGGGCCTGGCTACCTACCCGCAAGACGCGCTCGACAAGGAAAAGCTGATCTACCTGGCTGACATGGCGCTGTACGAAGCAAAGCGAACGGGTAAAAATAAAGTCTGCGTCTACACATCCAAATAACCCTTACCCTCGCCAGGGCTACTATATCAGGCTGTCTTCGCTTCCAGCTCCTGTGAAAACTTAACTGAAACGATCTTCGATACACCCGACTCCTCCATAGTTATCCCGTACATCACGTCGGCAACCGAAATC
>JAKLIT010000007.1 GCA_022709465.1 Candidatus Omnitrophota bacterium
TTTACGTCCGTTATGTATAGGGAGCATTCTTTGTTCTCGTCCTTCCTTATCTTGAACTTGATCTCGCCGATCTTGTCCCAGTTCTTCAGGTCGGCACCGATCTCTTTCTTGGAGGCCTCGTCCCAGTACTTGCCCCTGTCCTGGAACATGCTCAGCGGTATCTCGTATTTCTGCCATTCGGCCGTCAGGGGTTTTATGCCGCCCAGGTTCACGCCGGTCTCGACCTTCGGCTCTACCGCCTGCACGAGGCATACCTCTACCTTCTCGCCGCCCGCGCCGCTCTTCATCATGAACTCGAGGATTCCTGTTTCGCGCATTCCGCTGAGGTCAACGGGCCCGAACGCGAACGCTGCGCCCGAATAGTCCTTCGCGTTAAGCGATATCTTTGCCGAAGGTTTGCCCTCGTATACGTCACCGGCCGATACGGTTATCCTGCTTCCGCTCTCCGGATACGCGTACGTATAGGACGGGAACGCCCCGTCGAAAACGACAAGCGCGCTGACGCCAGGCGCCGCGTCTTTCGTGAAGACGATGTCGTCGAAATAGAGCTTTATGTCATCCTGGCCCTGCGTCGGCCTCGTCCGGACCTTGAACTCGGTCACGTTCTTCCAGTCGAACGCGATCGGGAGCTCCTTTCCCTTATCCGCATCCCAGCAGATGCCGTTCTTCGGGAAGAGCTTCAGCGGTATCTCCACCTTCTTCCACCTGTTGTCGACGCTGCTTACGGAATTAAGGCTTAAAAAACTTTCGGCTTTTTTACCGTCGGCCTGCTCGTTTACGAGCGCGACCTCAAGCCTCTCCCCGCCGTTGCCGCCCTTTATCCAGAACTCGAGCGAGCCGGTATCCTTTATCGGGGAAACGTCGATCGGATCGCTGAACGCGAAAGCGCCGCCCGAATATTCCTTATGGTCAAGGGCTAGCATCAGGCAGGCTCTTCCGTCCTTCGCGCCCTGCTCGGCTATCTCGATCGTGCTAGTGGACGGGTATGCGTATGTGTACTTGCCCATATTCTCCTTGAACACGGCCGCATATTCGGCGGCCATGCACAACTGCGGCACCGCCAGCATCATTGCCAGGATCATTGCTTTCTTCATCTGTGTCTCCTTCATGCGTTAGCCCATCGTTATCTCGACGGAATGCTTCTTTCCGTCGTTGAACACGGGCAGTTTATTCCCCTCGATGAACTTCCCGTCCACCTTTACCGAAGATACGCCTTTGCTGATATTCCCGGGATTATCCACCGAGATATCGTAGACGGCGTTGCGGAACTTCCTCGCCGCCCTGAACCCGTCCCACTCCTTCGGGATGCACGGGTCGACGACGAGCCCGTCGTAATCGGGCCTTATGCCGATTATATACTTCGAGACCGCCACGAAATTCCACGCCGACGTCCCGGTAAGCCACGAGTTCTTGCCTTCGCCGAAATCGGGATGGTCCCTCCCGGCGACCATCTGGCAGTAGATATATGGCTCGACCCTGCGGACATCCGGGTCCTTCGACGGCGGCAATATCGCCTTGTAATACCAGAGAGCCCTGTCGCCCCTGCCGGCGATGCATTCGGCTATCATTACCCACGGGTTCGGGTGGCAGAATATGCCCGCGTTCTCTTTGAGCCCCGGCGGGTATGACGACACGTCGCCCAAACTCTTGTGGTAATCGCTGTAAGCCGGCTGCTGGAGGATCACGCCGTGCTCGGTGGCGAGGTGCTCCTCGACCGAATCGAGCGTCTTTATCGCCCTCTCCTCCGGCGCCACGCCCGACATGACCGCCCATCCCTGCGACTCGAGGAATATCCTGCCTTCCTTGTTCTTCTTCGAGCCGACCACGTTTGAATTGTCGTCATAGGCCCTGACATACCACGCGCCGTCCCAGGCGACTTCGTTTATCCTCTTTGACATCTTCTCCGCGATCTCGTCATACCTTGCGGCCTTGTTCGGCTCTTTCACGAACTTCAGCAAGGCGGACATCTCCTTCGCGGCAAGCACGAGCATCTGCGCGACCAGGACCGACTCGCCTTTGTTGTTCGGCCCGCGCAGGTTCAGGCAGTCGTTCCAGTCGGCGAACCCGGAGAGCGGCAGGCCGTGCGGCCCGGTGTTCTTTACCGAATAATCTACCGCCTTCTCGAGATGCTCGAGGAGCGTGCCTTTCTTCTCGTTGTTATAGGGGATCTTCTCGGAGAGGAAACCCGTATCTCCCGTCTCCTTGATATATTCGGCGACCGAATATATCAGCCAAAGGTGGTCGTCGGAATAACCGCGCTCCCTGCCCTTCTTCGTGAGCGGGGAATACTGGTGGTGCGCATCGCCTTCCTCGAACTGCGTCGAGGCGAGGTCGATTATCCTCTGTTTGACCTTCTCCGGGACCATATGCACGAAACCGAGGGTGTCCTGGTTCGAGTCGCGGAAACCCATGCCGCGCCCGATGCCCGATTCATAGTACGAGGCCGAGCGCGACCAGTTGAACGTCGAGCGGCACTGGTACTGGTTCCAGATGTTCGCCATGAGGTCCAGGTCGCCGTCCGGCGTCTCGACCTTGAATTTATCGAGGTCCTCCTCCCAGTGCCCGTTGAGTTTTTCCAGCGCGCAGAGGACCTTTGCCTTGGTGGAATATTTCTTCCTGTAGCCGTCGACCTCTTTCCTCGAATGCGCGATGCCGAGGATGAATATCACCGTCTTCGACTCACCCTTCTTCAGCTTCAGGCCTATATTGTGCGACCCGACCGGCGACCAGCCGCAGCTGATGCCGTTCCTGCCCTTGCCCTCCACGACGGCACGCGGCGCGCTGAGGTCGGCGTAAGGCCCGAGGAAGTCGTCGCGCTTGCTGTCGAAGCTCTTGACATTCTGGTTCGCGACGGTAAAGAACGAGAAATGCGCCTTCGTCACGCGGTGCTTGCTGATGTTGTAGACGGTGCCGTCCTCGTAGTCGGTCTCGCCGGTATTCAGGTTCGCCTGGAAGTTCGTCATGTCCTCTAGCGCGTTCGGCAGGCAGAACTCCACGAAGGATACGACCGAGAGGTCGCGCTCCGAGGCGTTCTTTGAAACGTTCTCGACCTCCATCATCCATATCTCGAGGTTCTCCCCGAGAGGGACGAAATAGGCCGTCTTCGTCTTTATGCCGGAATATTCCGATGATATGACGGTATAACCGAGGCCGTGGCGGCATTCGTATTTGTATTTATCGGGGCTTTTAAGGACGGGCTGCCACGAGGCGGACCAGAAATCGCGGGACTTGTTGTCCCTCAGGTAGATGTACCTGCCGCCCCTGTCGGAGGGGATATTATTATACCTGTAACGCAGTATCCTGTTCTCGAGCGGGTCTATCCAGAAGCTGTAGCCGCCCGCGGTGTTCGACATGAGGCCGCAATACTGCTCGCAGCCGAGGTAATTGATCCACGGAAGAGGCGTGTCGGGCCTCGTGATGACGAACTCTTTCTTATCGTTATCGAAATAACCGTACTTATCCAGCTTACTACCCATTTATATCTCCTCAAGATGTTAGGCATTGGCGCAGGACTCCCTGAGGATAAGCTTTACCGGCATCACGTTCTTGACCGGTAGGGCGGCTTTATCCTCGATCTGCTCCGTGAGTTTCTTCACGGCAGCGGCGCCGATCTCCTTTTTGTAGATCTTGATGGTAGTAAGCCCGGGCATCGTGTGCGAGGCCCATTCGATATCGTCGAACCCTACGAGCGATATGTCCTTCGGGACTTTCAGCCCCTTCTCGTGTATCGCGCGCATCGCGCCTATCGCCGCCTCGTCGTTTATCGCGAAGACCGCCGTGGGGTGCCTGCGCGTCCCGAGTATCTTCTTCATCGCGAGGTATCCGCCGTGTATATGCAGGTCGCTCTCGGCCGTGTGTTCCGCCTTCACCTTGAGCTTGAGTTCCCCGGCGGCCTTCTCGAAGCCGTCGATCCTCTCCTGCACCGCCTGGTTCGACTTCGGCCCCGTTATGAACCCTATCTCCCGGTGGCCGAGTGATGCCAGGTATTTCACGGCGTCATACGCGCCCTTCGCGTTGTCGGTCAGCACCGCGCCGACCCCGTTATAGGGCACGTACCTGTCTATAACGACGACGGGTATCTTGCGCTTCGCGAGGGAGGTTATGATCTCCTCGACCTTCTCGTCGAGCCTCCCGACAAAGACCGCCCCGCCTATCTTATCGCTTATTATGCGCGACGCGAGCTCCCTGAGCTTGCTCTCATCGTAATCTACGGACATTAGAAAGAACTTATAATCCAGTTTTGATGCCTCGGCTTCCGCCCCTTCAAGGATCTCCGTGTAATAAGGATTCTTCGAAAGCGGAAAATTGAAATCCTTTATGAATACGTAGCCGATATCCCTCGACTTCGCGGGTTTCGCCGCGCCCTTGCCCGCCGCGGGGTAACCCGTCACGAAAGTCCCGCGCCCCCTGAACGGCTGCAGCAGGCCTTCTTCCACCAGCATCGCCAAGCCCTTCCTGACGGTCATCCTATTGAGCTTGAACTCCTTGCTCAACTGCCTTTCGGAAGGGATGTATTCGCCCGGCTTATACCGGTTCCTGTTGATCTGGTCCCTTATGATGTCCGCGAACTGCTGGTAAAAGAGCATCGGCCTCTTCTTGTCAAACTTACCGTCCATCTCCCGCCTCCTCTTGAATACAATATTCGGTTAGGATTGGTATATACCACCCATACCTTATGTATACCACATAGCGGGAATTTGTCAAGTTGCCATAAAGGATTCGGGAGACGGACGGATCCTTCTCGTTGGGGGACGAGAGCTTATGCTTTACGCTTCCTTACAAAGACCAACATGCCGCTCAGGCCGGAGCCGAGCAAAAGAAGGCTCGCGGGTTCCGGGACCGTCTGCGTATCGAACGAAATGTCATCGATATACACCGTCCCTTCTCCGGTCGGCTCGCCCGACTCTATGACAAACCTGACGCCCGTCAAATGGGCCAGGTCTATCGGGCCGGGATTCTCCGAATACTGGAAATCATACGTGAATCCCGAGAGGGGCATCACTACCTGCTGCCATGAGCTCGTCACTCCGCTCACGAGCAGCTGGTTCGTCTGGTCGGTCGGATACGCCGATCCCGCCCAGCCGCTGTTCAGGGCGACCCTGAACTGTTCCCCGCCAACCGCGCCCTTGACCCAGAAGGTCAGGTTGCTCGCCGTTGAGATATCGTGGAACATCATCGAGGTGCCGAGGCTGTCTCCGCCGTTGCCGTCGCTTCCTACCTGCAGGGCTGTCCTTGTTCCCCAGTTGACCGTGTCCTTCGTGTGGGTCCAGTGGAACTTGACCGATTCGGCGCCCGAATGCGCTTCGGTGGTTACCGAAGGCGCGCAGTTGCCGTCCGGCGTCGTGACCAGCTCTACCGTGTCGCCTCCCTGCGAGAACCCGTAGCTCCAGTTCAATGCGTCAGAAGGCGCGTCGGTGTCCTCTCCGGCCCAATTCAGGACTGCGTGGGCCTCGGGAGAAGCCGCGAATACGAACATGCATGCCAACAATGCGATCAGATATTTCAATCTTTTCACCTCCTTTCGTATGGGATTATACTATACCATTTAATACCATTAGTATACCATTCATATACCATTTAGGCCACAGTTTGTCAATACGACTTTTTTGCTATTTTTAAGGCTTTCGTTGATGACCGCCTTGAGCTGAGCGGGATCCCTGAAGGCATACGGGTAGGCATCCTTGATGCCGCCCCCGTCAAGTTCGGACGAATAGACCCTGCCGAGCTGGTCCAGGTCCCTTATCAGCTGCGAAAGCGCCTGCCCGGGGCCTGAATAATCGCCTGCCAACAGCGGCTTTATCCCGTTATCGGCCGATTGCTGTTCCCTCCTTAGGCGCGCGGCCCACCCTTCCGACCACCTCTTCCATTCAGCCGGGTCGAAGTTTTCCTTATATTGCGCGTGCATCTGTTCGAGCTCATCGAAGAGGGAACCGGCCGACGCGAAACCTGCGGAGAGCGCGGCCATGTTGGATTCCTCCTCTTTTGCCGCGTCTTCCGGCCTGCCCGCGACGAGGCGGTATACGTCTTTCGTTCCGGGCGTTTCCGAAGCCTTCAGCGACGCTTCCACAGTATAGATGCCTATCGGCAGCTTTGCGCGGAACGGCCCGAGCTCCGTCGAGAATTTGCCTTCCGCCGCGCGCGCGATCTTGCAGCTCAGCGGGTATTCCCCTTTCTTCAGGAATACGTATATCCTCGTCCCGTCCGGCATGCCGGTCCTGCCGTCGACTTTGACGCTGTACTCGCCGTCCGAAAAATCTATGGCGGCTTTAGACACCTTGCTGTAGCCCTCGGCGACCATCCCGGTCTCGGCCGATGCGGTATTCGTTGCCATCACGACGGATAACAGGAATAACAACGCGTATCTCATTTATAGCCCCTCCCTTGAGTAAAGTATCTCGGCCCTTCTCAAATAAGTGACGGTCACGTCATCGAGGACCGGCGTATCGGTAAGCCCCGTGCCGGAATTCACGAAATACGCCTTATACCTGATAAGGTTCGTCCCGGCGGTCATCGCGCCAACGGGGGATCCCGCGGGGTCGTTGCGCGCGGCATACCCGCCGATCCACCCCGAGCCGTTGTCTATATCGAATTGTATATCGCCTCCGGCGACGCTCGCGGGCATGTATTCCGTCCACGACACCGTGCCTATTCGCGCCTCTCCCGCGTCGAACGTTGATGACGTGAATTCCGCATCGCTGTTATCGTAATACCTGCCGGACGCGAATTCCGCCATGACCTGCGCGGCCGTCGCGCAGGCATGCTCCGACCTGAACTCGTCTATTATGAACGTCCCGTCGGAATGGCTGTTGTTGATGTCCGACGTGCCGAGGGTAATGTCGCGGACATCGCCGTTGAGCCGGTGGTATATCGTGTCATAGGCGTAATGCGGCGGCTCGGCGCCGTCTATGTATATCTTCTTGGTCCCCGTCATGCAGTCCGGGTCGGCGGGATTGCTCAATTCATACGTGAAGACGACATGGTGCCACGTGCCCGGCGCCCAGTTCTTCCTCGCGCGGCCTGTGCTCATTATCTGCGATACGTTGCTTCCGCCGATGCCGCTTCCGACCTCCTGGAACCCGATAAAACCGATAGGCCTCTCGGGCAAGGCGGCGTCCCACTGTTCGTAGAACCATACCTCCGTCCTGTTCGCGTAGCCGGGCCTCCACCAGTTCCAGTCGCCGAACGGTGAGCCGGGAATGAATCCGCTCGGATGTATCTCGAAAAGCGAAAAATCCCATGGCGGTCCGCCGTCCGTGTGGCCGTTGCCGTACGTATCTATCTCGTAGCCGGAAAAACTCATCCCGGAATACACCTCTCCGCCGGATACTGCCTTGACCCAGAGCGAAAGCGTCCCCATGTCCGCCTTCGCCATGTTATAGGTGCCGCTCCAGTTCTCCATGAACGATATATAATCGTTGAACCTCTTGTTCACGAAGACGCCGTCCGGCAATAAGCTGCCCGGGTCCGACGCGTCGGCCACACTCCCTACGGAGCAGGTGCTCGCGGGATCCCTGACGATATTGGCGTTAGCCGCCGAATCGAGGTCGAGCCCGTCGTTGAAACTGGCCCTCAGCAGCGTATTGGCGGTGGACGGGTCCTCGTTCGTCGCGAGCATCAGCTGCCCGTCGAACGCCGCCGGCGCGATGCCCGCGGATACCGGCTCCGGATAGCTCTGGAGGCCGCTCATGGCGCCCGCCTGGAATTCCGACTGCGTGGTCTGCCTCCAGATATCGAATATCTTCACGACAGACCTTATGCTCCTGGAAGCAACGGCCGTCCCGGCGCCTGACTCTACCGTCCCGGTCGAGACGATATCGTAATATCCCCCCGAGTTGAAACAGAATTCCGTCGTGTGGCATGTAAGTCCGCGGCCTCCGTCCGCCGGGTCGACATATTTGCCGATATGCCCCGTGCCGCTCGCCCAGCCGTAATTGCGCGCCCCGGGCGCGAAACCCGCGTTCGGATTCGCGTTCGCCGCCACGAGGTCCGCGTCTTTTCCTCCGATACTCCCGCAGGCCTTTATGGAACCATAAAATTGGCTCCAAGCGGAATACGGGCGGTTCGCTATTATGTAGTCCGCGAGCGCGTCCGCTTCCGCCGCCGTTATCCTGAGGCCGCCGGTCCCCCCGCAGTCCGGGCACGCGCTTGCGGCGAATATAGTCCCGTCGCCTCCGCACCTCGGGCACGTATGCAGCGCTTCTATCCCGGACAGGACGGCCTTAAGTACCGGCTTGGAAGCAGTGTTGACGTTTACGGGCGCCCTTGGGGCGGCAGGAAAAGGCGAAACGTTCGAATAGACGGCCGTATCCCGGAACGCCCTTACGGTTACGTAGGGCCTGAACGGCTCTTCCACCTCCTGCTCGCTCATATAACCTTCGGCCGGCCGGTTCGACACTATCGCGGCGCCGTCCCCGGCTGAAAGCGGCTCGCCCATGGATATGAGGGCCGCAGTAAGGTTTTCAAGCATGGCGCCGAGGTTCGGGTTAGTATCGTTTATATATATCCTGGCCGCGCAATCCGTGCCGCTTACCTGGTACCTGCCGCCGCCGAGAGCGGCGGAATATCCCGTATACCAGCCCTCCGCCTGCGTATCTATCGCGTCCGATACCGCGCCTTCCGCGCCGCAGCGGAGCTCGGCTACCGCCCTCGCTATGCCCGCTTCTGCGAGGTATCTCGCCTTCACGGAATTTGCGTAATTTCTTGCTTCCTTGTATATGGCCTGCGTGGTAGCGGCGAACGAGACGCCTATGAGCACGAGCATGCTGAGCACCCCCACCGTCATTATCAGTGCTGCGCCGCGCCTGCTCCTGTTATATACCTGTATACACCAAAGCATACCTATTGTATACCACCTTAGGCATGCTTCGTCAAGGGTGAATTTTTGCTATTTTGTAGGTTTGAAGTAGACGACCACGTCGATGTGGTGCAGGTGGGTCTTTAAGTCCTTTTCGAAGTCCGAGGCGATCGCTTCGGCTTCCCTCAGGGTCATGTCCTCCTTCACTATGAAGCACACCTCCACGAACACCTTCTCGCCCGCCTTCCTTGTCCTGACCCTGTGGACGCCGAACATCTTCGGCTTGTATTCGTCGACCACCTTCCTTACCCTGTCCCTTATCTCCCTGGACGGGACCGCGTCGAGGAGCTCAAAAAGGTTCCTCCTCATGGCCTTCAGGGGCGGCAGTATAAAGACCAGCGCCAGCATTATCGCCATCGCGGGGTCGATGAACGGGGTTATTCCGGTATAGCCCCTTTGCTTCAGTATGGAGCCCAGGTAGAAACCGCCCAACATGCCTACCGACATCCCGGTATCTATGAACCAGTGCATGCTCGCGGCATGCATCATCGAGGAGCGGGTCCTCTTCGCGGTGATCCCGATGAATACGGCTATGAATGTCCCTACCGCCACCGAGATGCCGGACGCGATCAGCGGTATCTGGTAATTCTTTATGTCCTCATGGTGCAGTATATCCTGCAAAGCGAACTTCATGCTTATTACGCAGGTAGTGATTATCAGCGCGCCCTGGATGACGACTGTGAACGGCTCGTATTTCTCGTAACCGAAGTTGAATATCTCGTCAGGCGGGCTGTGTATCTTCTTTATCGTCGAGTTCATCATGAACGCGACGACCAGTATGACGAGGCTTGCCGAAGCATCCAGCAGGAGCGTCACGGAATCGACCGCGAGGCCCGCCGCCGCCGAGACGGCGAAAAGCGCTATGGAGCCCCAGAACGATACGCCCGCCGCGTACGACTGGCTGCTCTCGTCGGGATTCATTTAATATAGGCCTTGATTATCTTCTGCTCCGTTTTCGGCTTGTCGAACTTGCCGGTAGGCGTGTTCTCTATCTTCTGCACGACGTCGTATCCGGCCGTCACCTTCCCGAATATCGTGTGCTTGCCGTTGAGCCACGGTGTCGGTATCGTCGTTATGAAGAACTGGCTTCCGTTCGTGCAAGGCCCCGCGTTCGCCATTGCGAGCAAGCCGGGCTTGTCGAAGACGACATCCTTGCTTACCTCGTCCTCGAACGGCTTGCCCCAGCACGACTTGCCGCCTGTTCCGGTGCCGTTAGGGTCGCCGCCCTGTATCATGAAGCCCTTTATGACCCTGTGGAATATTATGCCGTTATAGTAGCCCTTCTCTACGAGCGTCGTGAAGTTCTCGCACGCCTTCGGCGCGACGTCGGGCATCAACTGCACCTCGATATTCCCCTGCGTCGTCTCCAGCACAACCGTCTTTCCTTCCATAGCGAATACCCCTCCGTTCATGTTTATGGATAAAAATGCCGCCATGATCGCCGCCGCAACTATTGGCCTCTTCATCTTCACCTTTCTCCTTTTTGCATATTATACACCATTAAATATCGGGCGTTTCATGAAAACTTTCGCCCGGTATCAGCACCGGCTCCGGGTGCACGACCTTTATCGACTTCCACTTTCCGCTCCTGTACCTAAGGATGACGACCCCGGAGAACAGGATGAACATCGCTACCATGACCGTCCACGCGGTTTCCGCCGTAGCCCCTGCGGCCGACAGCATCAGCGCGAGCACCCCCACCGACGCCCAATGCATCGTCACCGACATGCCCATCGCCCATAGCGTGTCCCCCGCGCCCCTCAGCGCGCCGATATACACGACGAGCAGGGCCTCGACAAGCACATACAGCGACGCGAGCCGCACCATGAAGATGGCCGTCGGCTCCGCGGACGCGAAGATGCTGTCCGCGACCTCGGGCCGGAAGACCTTCACGAGCATGCCGGGGAACCCCGCGAACAGCGCCAGTATGACGGCCGAATAGGCCAGCCCGAGCTTCAGCCCCGACTGCACCGAACGCTGCGCGGTAGCGGGATCTCCCGCACCCATACAGCGCCCGACCAGGCTCGTGACCCCTATCTCCACGCCGATAAGCGGGACGAACGAGACCATATCCCAGTTGAACATTACAGTCGCGGCGGTCGCCGTCACCGGGCCGCGCGAATAAAATATGAAGACCATCGTATTGAACGCGAGGATATTCAGGAACATCTCCGCGCCGACCGAAGACCCGAGGCGGAGCAGTTTCTTCATCACGGCCCTGTCGAAGCGCAGGGCTTCCGGTATATGGAACTCTTTGAGGTTCTCCCTGCTGAAGTATACCGCGGCGAGCACGGCAAGGCCGCAGAGGCCTCCGGCGACGGTCCCGTACGCCGCGCCGCGGATGCCCATGGCCGGCACTCCGAGCTTGCCGTATATCAGCACATAATTCAGGCAGACGTTGACGACCATCGCGGTCAGCGAGGACGCCATAACGACGGCGGTCCGCCCGGTCCCGGAGAAGAACGAGCTGATAGAGTTCCTCAACAGGCCTATTACGGACGCCCAGAGCAGTATATTGAAATACAGTTTCTGCGGGGCAAGCTGGGACGGCGCGGTTCCCGCAGCCTCGAACAGCATGTGTCCGAGCGGGCGGAGCGCCAGTATCACCGGATAAGCCGCGAGCGAGATTATGGCCGCCTGCGATATGACGCCCGCGCAGTTCCTCTTCCTCCCGGCACCGAGGTATTGCGCGACGAGCGCAGTCGAATAGCCCGTAAGCCCGAGGAAGAAAGACATCATCATGAAGGAGGTCAGGCCGCCGCCCATAGCGGCGTTCATCATCTCCGGCCCGAGCCGCGACAGGAAAAGCCGGTCGGTAAAGACCATTATCGTCTCGCAGGACGCCGAAACGACCATCGGCAGCGCGATGGCGACCATCTCGCCTATACTGCCCTTCTCATGTGCTGTTATTTTTTTATTTTTCATCGGGTAAGGCACTTAGGTTATCTTCTTACCGAGGGCCGCGGCCTTTTCGCGGACACCCTTCAACCCCAGGATATCCCCGGATTCGCGGGCATCCGGCACGAGGAGGGAACAGAACTTCATCTCGCTGTAATCTGCGATTATCCTGAACATCTTTTCGACGTTCTTCAGGCCGACATCCTCGTACGCGCTCAACAGCAGGACCATCGTCTTGCCCCTCAACGGGGATTCGAAGGTGTCGGTCGTGTTATCCCATTTATATAATGAGAACATACGGTCTATCAGCACTTTCAGCTGGGCGCTCGGCCCGTAGAAATAGAGCGGCGTCGCGAATACTATCACATCCGCCTTCGCCATTTTTCTCAGTACGGGACCCGCGCCATCCTTTATCACGCAGGCATATTCTTTTATTTTTTGGCACTTCCTGCAGGACGTGCATCCGCACACTTTAAATTTCAGCGACGCGGCGCGGACGGCCTCTACCCCGGCGCCCGCCTTGCGCGCGCCTTCAGCAAACCAGCCGGCGAGTATTTCGGTATTTCCGCCTTTCTTGGGGCTTCCGTTGAGGATAAGGACTTTCTTTGCCATCGTGATTCCCGATTATACCACTTTCTTCCCTTGACGTAAATTTTTCCCCGTGATAAAGTTTAATCATGAAAAACACAAATCTTCTCAACGAGATATTCGCGAACGAGGTTTTTCCCGCCATCGGATGCACCGAACCCATCTCCTGCGCTTACGCGGCCGCGGCGGCGGTCGAACAGCTGAAAGCGCCCGTTGAAGGACTCGAGCTCATCGTCGACGCCGGCACGTTCAAGAACGGCGCGGCGGTAACTATCCCTAACAGCGGCGGCGAGAAAGGCAACGTGATCGCCGCTGCGTTAGGCGCGGCCATCGCGAAGTCCTCCCTGCGCCTGGAAATACTTAAGGAAGTATCGCCCGACACGCTTAAAAAAGCGCGCGAACTCATAAATAAAGGCGCCATAAAATACTCCTGCAAGGAAGACGAGAAGAGCTTCCACGTCGAGGTCTGCGCCGAAGGCGGCGGCTCCCGCGTGCATTGCATCGTCTCCGAGGGACACACGAACATCACTTGCCTCGAGAAGGACGGCAAGTCGATCCTGGCCGCGCATCCGCACGCCGGCAGGAAAGCCAAGGACCACCACGACATCCTCAGGAAGATGAAGCTCGAGGAGGTACTGCGCGAGGCGGTAAAGCTCGATGAAGGCTTGCGCGCGCATATCCGCCGCGGCATCGAGATGAACATGTCGATATCCGCGAAGGGCATCGGCATGAAGAGGACGGGCTACCAGATCGAGCAGATGGTAAAGGACGGCCTCCTCGGCGACGACCTCTTCAACAGGGTCAAGATCCGCGTCGCTGCCGCCGTAGACGCGCGAATGGGCGGCATGCCTGAACCTGTAATGACTTCGGGCGGTTCGGGCAACCAGGGCGCGCTTACGATATTAGTCCCCTACCTTGTCGGGACGGACCAAAAGATAGATAACGCGCGCATCGAGGAGAGCATCGCGATAAGCCACGCGGTAAATTCCTACATCAAGTGCTTCCTCGGCGAACTGTCGGTCATATGCGGGTGCGCGATTGCCGCCAGCATCTCGACGGCGATAGCCCTCGTCTACCAAAAGGCCGGAATAGACATGAAGAAGATCGGCTTTGCAATGGATAACGTCGCCAGCGACCTGACCGGCATGATCTGCGACGGCGCGAAACCCGGCTGCTCGATGAAGATAGTCACCGGCGCCGAGACGGCGATGCGCTCTGCGTTCATGGCGCTGGCGGGTTACGGGATATCCGTGGAAGACGGCGTATTAGGCAAGTCCCCGGAAGAGACGATAGCCAACCTCAGCATGGTCTCGCTTAAGGGGATGTTCGGCGTGGACCCGACGGTAGTTAGGATACTGCAGGAAAAATCCGCGCGCAGCGGCCGCGCATAGGCCTTCCCCGCTCAATTGCCCTTGTAGTATTCCACCTCGGGCCTGATCCTTAACAGCCCGGTCTCCTGGAATATCTCGAAGACGAATGCCCCGAGAAATACCAGCATTATCAGGAACGCTACCTCGCGCCGCCAGCCCTTCGTCTTCGATATAGCAATGACGCTCGGGAGTATGCCGAATAGCAGGATTATGCCGAAGCCCCCGACGATGTTGAGCGCCTTAAGGAATATGCCGTGGAATATCAGCGATATGATGAGCGGCGGGATAAAGGCGATGACCACGCAAAGCATCCTGTTATGCACGCCGAACGTGTTCGACATGAGGTCTTCCACGAACGCCAGCAGGCCCGTGCTGTTGGCTATGCACGAGGCGCTCAGCGCGACCAGCGAGAAGACCATCGCGACCACGAGGAATAATTCATTGTTTACCATCTTCGAGAGCGGTATCGTGGCGGGCAGGTTGTTATCGAAGGCAAAGATAAGGCTCGCGTCCCCTCCCTCCACCGGCAACGCGCCGATCCCGATGAACATCCACAGCGCGTACATGGCGCAGCCGATAACCATCCCGGTAAGTATCGTCTTCAGGATAAGCAGGATGTCCCATTTCAGCGACTTGCAGACAGACGGTATCACGTTATGGAAATTGAACGCCGTCACGATTATCGGCACGGTGCACGGCAGGAACTGCAGGTCTTTATAGGTAAGGTTCTGCGCCTTCACGTGCGGCAACCCCATCGCGACTATCGCGATGAACGTCGTGAACATCAGCACGGTGAATACGGCGTTTATCCTCACTACTATGCCGAATCCCAGCGCTATTATGCCCACAAGGATGAAGAAGAACCCTATCGTGACCGGCCTGTAATATTCCGCGGGGATATTGAAAAGGTTCGAGATTATCGTGGCGCCGCCGGTGATATACGCTACGAGCAGGCCGTATAGCAGGAAGAGGTTCGCGCCGGTCGCCACCCACTTGCCGGTCACGCCGAGGTATTTTCGGTACATGCTCGGGTAGTTGAATGTGTCCGCGCGCTCAAGCACCGCTTCCCTCGCAAGCACGTTCGCGGTAAAGAACATGCCCGCGCCGAATAGCAGGAGGTTCAGCAGGGATGGGATGAAGCCGGCGAGGCCGGTATTGACGGGAAGCGCGAGTATCCCGGCACCGATTATGCCTCCGACCACGAGCAGGGAGACCGTTATACGGTCGAAAAAAGATACACCGTTGCCTTTTTCCATTGCATTGATTCTACCGCAAACGAAATCCCCCTGCAACTTTTAATTGCAGGGGGATCATGTTATTCGCTGATTAACAGCGTATCGTTAACGTCCTTCGTTCTTGCGCTTTGAGAAGCAGTCCTTGCAATACACGGGACGGTCATCCCTCGGCTTGAACGGGACTTCGCATTCTTTTTTGCAGTCCGCGCATGTCGCCTTGTGCATTTCCCTCGGCCCACCGAACCCGCCACCACCGCCACCACCCTGGTACCCCATGTTTCCTCCTTTTTTAAGGCGCCGACGATCGGCCGCCCTATAGACAGGATTCTACCCCAAATCGGGGCATACTGCAATAACTATTATTTTGCCTCAGAACGACCAGTTTACGAGCACCATGAACTCCATCGGCTTCTTGTTGCCGTTGTAGTTCGCGAGGCCTATCTGGAGGCCGTCGAGATTCTTCGTCGCATTGATCACGCCAAACTGCAGGCCGTGCATCTCCCCTGCGTAGTTGAAGAAACCGCCCTGGAACCCTCCGAAGTAGTCCTTGCTATAGTTCATTATGCCCCACTCGATGCCGCGTGAGTCGCCCTGCGAGAAGTTCAGGCCACCGAGTTGCACGCCGTGCATATATCCGGTCGTCCAGTTCACGAAACCGAGCTGGACTCCGCTGAGATCGCCTTCCGTGACGTTCGCGGCGCCCCACTGCAGGCCGACGGCGCGGTTCTTGACGTGGTTGATGAGGCCGATATCAATGCCGCTGAAATTCTCGTTGGAGCCGTAGAGCAGGTTCAAGCCCACGCCCTTTATCGACTCGCTCTCAGGGACTAACTGGAGCGGGTTGACTATCGCGAGCTGGAAGGGTTTTTCTTCCGCGCGAACCGCGGCCGGCACCAACATCATTACCAATAATACAAAAAACACCGCTTTATTTTTCATGCCTTTCTCCTTTTTATAATACTCCGTTAAAATAATACTTCCAGGCCCGCGGTAACCCCGTGAAACAAGGTGTTTGAGCCGGCATTGACGCCGGTCGATGTCACGCTGACCGGGTTAAACGCGCAACTGGTCTTCTCTATCTGGCCGGGCGCAAGCGCGATGCCTTCGAGCCAGAGCGCCTCATAGCCGACTTTCAACGCCATGTTATTTGTAAACTGGTACCTGCACTGCAGGCCGGCCTCTCCGACGAAGGCGGCATGGTCGGTCCGGGCGTTCGACCCGAATAATTTCTTTTCGATGCTGACTACGGTCGATTCAGACGCGCGGTTCCAGTACCCGCCGGCCTTTACTATCCCGTTGACCGAGAAGCGTCCGCGCTCGAACAATTTGGCGTCCGCGCCGACCTGGAGGCCGTAGAGATCGTTCTTCGTGGCCGTATCCCAGAACGGCGGGAGCTCTTCCGTATTCGGTATGCCCGGAAGGTTCTCTATCCGCGCGACATCGTAAAGGGTGAGGTTCGGGTCGATCTTCCATATAGGCAGGATCCTGTCGTTCGGCGGGATCGTGCCTTTAAGGTCCTCTTTCAGCCGGAGCCAGCGGAACCCGGCGAGTATTTTTATCCGGTCGGAGCATTTCCTCTGGACGTTAAGTTCCGCGTTTTGGAGCTTCGTGGAATAGTCCCATGTCATCGACTGGAACGAGAAATCCTGCGTCTGGAAGAAACCGCCGGGAGCTTTCATCACGAGCCAGTCCGGCGGGCTGTTGGGGCCGACGGACTCTGTCGTATCCCAGTCGTCTATGCGGGAATAGGATACCGATATATCGTATTTCGGGTTGAACCGGTAAGCCGCGCCCAGCCGGAACCCCGGCGTATAGCCCTGCTCGAGATCGGTGCTGTTAAGGGCCGGATTACTGACGGCGCTCGAGACGTTGGCGAAATGCTCGCTGCCCGGCACCTTTTCAACAAGTACCCGGCGCGCGGTGCCGACACGGTCTAATACGAGCGCTTCCGCGGAGAGGGTCCATCGCGGAGATTTTGGCGACTCGGGCTGCGCCGCGGAGGAGATGGCCGGCATGGCCAGGATAATGGCCGCGAGCAGAATGATGGTAGACCGCTTTTTCATTTTCATTATATTACCTCAAATAAAAACCCCCTGCAATCGTTTAATTGCGGAGGACTATTATGGCTCCCTTTGTATGTTGCGTTTCGTAATAGAACTATTGAGTATGAAATTAGTGATTATTATATAGGTTCTAGCGTAAGGATTAAAAATCAGCGCTTACTCAAACGATCGAGTTGATGCGAATTGAGATAGGTGGAATCTTAACTCTATGTTTAATGCCGGGTAAATACAGATTTGTCTTTATAATAATTAAATTTATGCTAAAATTAACCTATAATAATTAACCGGTTTCCCATAAATATGATAAATCTTAATAATTCGACAAACGACTTAATTATACGTGCCGCCTTAAAAGATGTTTTAAAAAGGCGTTATGCGAATGATAATAAACTGCGGGTAATAGAAGAGCTAGGTATTCAACATGGCTCCGCCCGGATCGATATTGCCGTTGTGAACGGGACATTAAATGGCTATGAGATAAAAAGTGACCATGATACACTTCGGCGATTACCTGGACAAATGGATGCCTTTAATCATGTATTCGATAAAATGACTCTCGTTGTTGGAAAAAAACACTTATATGAAGCAATGAATATGGTTCCAGACTGGTGGGGAATTATAGTGGCAAAAATTGAGATGAACGGTTCGGTTGTGTTCAACAATATTCGAGAAGGAGAATTGAATCAAAAGCGGGATAGCGTTTCTATGGCAAGGCTTTTATGGCGAAAGGAAGCACTTGATATTCTTAAAAAAGAAGGGCAGGCAAAAGGTTTTCTTTCAAAGCCAAGGGATTCTATTTATATAAAACTGGTCTCGGTGCTTGATCAAAATACTCTCAGTGCAAAAATTAGAGAAGCGATTTTTTTTAGGACAGATTGGAGAGACGATCGGCCACTACAGCTAAATGATGATTAATACCGGCTGTAATCCAGGTTTCTGTACTGCCCGTACCTCCAGCGCTTTTGTTTTTTGCATAAACATTGTAATGTTGAGCTTTTAAGGCAATATATCTATCTCCGTAACTAAATCCTTCTCCATAGAAACGCTTATCCCCAGATAAGAGTTTCGCATGAGCTAAATACATTCCATATTTTAGCTTTTTCCCTTTCATAATCAGCCACTCATCATCTAAAGTATATTTAATGCTAGTTGATGGGTGATAAAACTGAGATGATTCTTTATAAATTGGATGTTGAATAGTATAATCGGCAAACGCTGGTTTCCGTTTTAACGATTTCATGTTAACGTAGTATTTCCAACATTTCCAATCAATACGTGGTATACGATTTTCTTCATCAATTTTGCATCCAGACAGGTCTTCAGGAAAAGAACCACTTGCAAAACTAAATGTTCTCCATTTTAATAAATTGGGGAGGCTTTGAGCGAGTTCCATGTATTTAGAGTATTTCTCATCACTTCCTTCCGTTTCCTTTATATCTACCAATAGATCAACATATTTTTCTTCTAATTTACCATACGAAAGGAAATTGGCAATATCTTGATTCAACTTTTTTAAATTGCCAAAATCGGCGCATATTAATCTTAAACATAACCCACATTTGTTTTTTTCTGCTAATGAATATGCTACTTCTTTAATCTCTCGATTATCATTTAGATGAATGGAAGGAATAAAATTACCGCCAAGATCGCGCCCTCCTTGCGATATTACATTAAGAGCCTTAGCCTTAAGCGGTATGGTGAACAGAAGACTGACATCTATAAATATTGGAGTTTTGCCCCATACCTCTATTATTTTTTCAGTTATTTTTGGTAACTGTCCTTCGAATTTTACAACAATATCTGTAAGTTGTTCGTTTGGTTTAGGCTTAGGCATTACAAACTGAAGTAAAGGTGTAATGCATTTTATATGTTTTTCGTCCAGAACCTTTAGTGCGTTTTGTTCGGCCCGCTTCCACTTCAAGATAGGCACATAGTGTCTTGAATTAAACATATTAGTTATTCCATTTTATGTTAGAAAAGTATTTTCTGATTTTTTCAGCATTTACGATTTTATTCAAGTAAACATACTTATTACCTCTATGCCGGATTTGACCCGCGATGATAGCTACATGCACTCCAAGCTCATTTGCTAAACTATTTGCTGCCATAGGAGAAGGAATTAGTCTAGCCGGGCTAATTTCCCACTTTGCCTTTGGTAAGAGCACTTCTTCTGCTAATGCATCGGCTGCTCGTTCATTTTCATCTAAATCGATCGCTTTAATGCCTTCTATCTCATCGTAAAAAAGACTAATCCCGCTATTAAAATGAAGGGCGATGTGAGCCAATTCGTGCATTAACGTAAACCAATAATTATCAAGCCTATCATACCTAAGAGTTAGCCCTATGATAGGATTATTTTTATCTATTAATATAGTTGCACCATCTAAATAGGTTTTAGAAAAGTGAGGCTCAATGACTAATATAACCCCATGCTCTTTTAAATATTCTTGTGCGAGTGTAGGGCCGTTGCTTTTTACACTTAGTTTCGCAAGATGTTGCATAAATTGAATATTAATGGTGCCAGGACTATATTTTTTTTCTATTTTTATTTTTTTTGCCTTTTTAATGACATAGGTGGCCCATGCAGCCAATGCATGTTTATCAGAAAGTAGCGATGATCTATAATTCGATTTACGTAACAGTCCAACGAGTTGTTCCGGCGAACCTATTGGCAAAAAGAAGGCTTTTAGTAGGTCGACTTTATCGTGTCCTTTTACTGAAACATTTTCAAAATAGCCTCGAGTCTCCATCTCTGTCACCAGATGATTATTCCAATCCTGATATTCAGGCCTTTTCCCTGCTTCCGACTTTTTAATAAGTACTTTAGCGGGAATCCCAATGCCAGATTCAAGAGCTCTTACCATTTCAAGGGTTAATTGACGTTTACCAGAGAGAATTTCCGACACTCTACTTCTGCTACCCAGAAAAGGAATTAAATCACTTGGCGAAAGACCAGACTGCTCCATTCTGAATTTGATCGCGTCAATAGGGTCGGGAAGATTTTTTATAAACACTTTCTCTTCATAGTCACGGATAAGGGCACTAAGAAGATTAAGCTGTTCGCCCTTTTCGGAGTTAGGGTCCGGGTCGCAGATCATCAAGTCCCCAACTAATTTAAGGGCTTCTTCGTAGTCTTTTTCGGTTTTTACCACTTTAATCTTTATCATATTATCTGCCCCATATCCCAATTATCATACTCTTTATGGGTACCTATTTTTTTTATAAATACTATGCCGTTTTTGTAACTTATCTGCACTAAAATTCTATACCTATTCCCACAAATATTGAAGACCACGTGTTGATTCCTTATAAGGCTTGCCTTGGGGTACTTTGCCTTTAGCTTATGAGGTGTATCCCACTGAGCTTCCTCAATTTCCTCTTCCCACGATTCAATTTGTGAACGTGCATCTACATGTTCGTTTTTGAAGCCGAACAATAGCTTTTTGTTTAAAAGTCTCATATAACCCCGACATGTTAATTACAAGTTCATTTGTTCCCATATTGGGAATATACACCAATTGACGTTATTTGTCAATGCTTTTCTTGTGCACTTTTCTGTTTGTGCGCACTTCAGAACTCTGCCAAATATTACGTAAATCTTGTGGCTTCAATAAAAAGGCCCTTTAGCTTATAGACTAAAGGGCCTTCCCGTAGTAATTGGCTCCCCACGTTGGACTCGAGGCGTGGTTGGGCAAAGCCCTCTAAGTGCAAGGAAATACGTATACTTGTGAAAATGTACCGGCGACGCGGTCGCGGTACAGCCATCAGTTTATACGATCCTTTGCCGCCTCTCCCACAAGCGCC
>JAKLIT010000070.1 GCA_022709465.1 Candidatus Omnitrophota bacterium
CCCGAGCATGGATGACAGCGTATATGTCTGGTCATCCGTTTTGACGCCGAAGATCGTGTTCGTATTCGAGAAATCCTGGAGGTAGACGTCGCCCGCAAGGCTCGCCTTGAACTTCTTCAGGAACGGATACAGTACCGTTGCGGTGAACCTGTTGCCGAGGTATTCCCAGTTCTTTCCCTTCGTGTCTTCCTTGTTGACCCCGTAATGCGCACCGAGGAAACCCTTGTTCTCCGCGAAGAAGAAATAATAACCCAGCCCGCCGCCGTAGTCGTTAGAATTACGGTCCTCATCCGGGATGAACGGGTCCCTCGCGAAATTCTTTTTCTTATAATCAAAATTTGTCTGGAGCATATGGTTCCTGGCGAAGATGTAGTTGACTACCGGGCTCGCGTTGAGAGTCGTCATGTATTTTGATTCGCCGACATCCGTATAGTTGTACCCGACCACGACACCCGCGGTCCCGTTGTCGAGGTAGTAGTTCGGTGTTACCGATACGGTATGGCTAAGCACGTCGTAGAGCCCGAGTTTGTTCTGGTGCGCGAAATACATCGAATACTGGCCGTCAACGCCGAACCTGTCGGCGAATTTCTTCCGGTACTGGCCCATAAAGGTCACGACCTCCCTCCAGTCGCTCTCGTCGCTTATGCCCGACGCGACCGAATCGTCACCCGGTTTTAACAGCACGTTCGTATCGTACTGGCCTGAAACGTTCAGCGTGGCCCTGAAAGGCCTCTCCGCCGTCTCCTTCCTTTTCAGCGCATCAATGTATTCGCTTGAAAGCCCGGCAATATCCGAGTTCGGGTCGAGGATTATTATATCCCTGAAGACTTTCTTCGCCTCATCGAACCTCTTCTGTTTTATATTGGCAAGGCCGATCTGGTAATCTGCCGATTGGGTCAACGAACTATCGAGCGCTTTCGCGTTCTCGAAGGATGTGATCGCCGCCTCGTTATCGTTATCCTTTAGTAATACGAGCCCTTTAAGGAACGCGGTCTGCGCAGGCTTTACGTTCTCACGCTCGGCCACCTCGATATAATTCCTGGCTTCCTTCAGGTCTCCGAGTTGGTAGAGGACCTCCACCAACTCGAGCAGGGCTTCCTTTATTCTCGGTGTAAGGGTTACCGCATCGACCAGCTGCTTTTTAGCTTCTTTATAATCCTGCAGCTGCTTATATGTTATACCGAGGTAATATGCCGCAAGCGATGATTTCGGGTCCGTTGCCCTGGCTTCCTTAAGAGCGGCCGCAGCCTCGTCGAAATTCTCTTGTTTATATAGTTTAATTGCCTGTTCCAGCTTTGGGTCCGTTTCAGCGTTGAGAAGTCCGGGGAGGAATAAGAGAATAGAGATAAAAATTACCGTAAAGGCAGGAAATACTTTTTGCGGCATCTGCTGGGCCCCTTTGGTTATATTAGGTTAGTTTTTAAAGATTATGAATGAAGTAGATTTGAATAAATATACCATTTGTATTGGGTTATGTCAAGTAAATATTTGTTGACAAATGCCCTAAAATTGGTATAATTATCTCAAATTCAGGTCAAGCCAGCCAACCGAAAGAGGTACGGTCCGATGAATAAAATATCAGTAATATTCGTTGCATTTGCGTCTCTTATTGTATTCCTATCCCCTGTTTTTGCCGATTATGGCCAGGATTACCAGGAATTTCAGATGTATACCGTTGCGAGCGACACGTCCTCTTTTAGCGTATCGGAGTTTGAGCTCGGCTCCACGCCATATTTGTATATCCAGCTTCCGACAGCGCCTGGCGGATTATGGGTCTCTGATGTAGACTCGGACTGGCTAAAGGGCTTTTCGCTTAAGGGTGAGGCCGACAGGATAGGTTTTCAGTCGATATATCATATAGAATTGGAAGGATACGACTGGTCTGATCCGGCGAATTTAGGCGTATGGACAATAAACGCGGACTATAGCTATAACTACCTGGGGGATGGCCCCATAGAAGGTTATTCAGGATACGGTTACACGACATTTACCGTATACAACCCAAATCCCAACACTGTTCCTGAGCCGGTTTCAACTTTGCTGTTTCTCGCGGGCGGGTCAGCGCTTCTCGGAAGGCGTTTCATAAAGCGTAAATAAACATAATCCTCAGATTATCTTAAGGACAATAACCGTCATATCGTCGTGTTGCGGCATTCCCACGCTGAATTTCTGTACTTCATCAACAAGTTTGTCTGATAATCCCTGGGCGGAGAGGCGCCTGTTGATGAGGGCTGTATCGAGTATCCTCCTCTCCCCGAATTCCTTAAGGTTCCTGTCGCGCGCTTCCGATATGCCGTCCGTATACATCACGAATACGTCCCCTGAAGACACCTTGAACTCGTCGGCTGTGAACTCAGAACCCGGAATTATGCCTATAGGGCTGCCGACCGACTGGGTGAGCGAGAGCACTTCACCGCTATCTTTCACCCATACGAGCGGGTTATGCCCGCCGTTCGAATACTTTACGGCCCTCTCCTTGGGCTTATATATGAGGTATTGAAGCGTCACGAACATCCCTGATACGCCTTCCTCAACAAGCCTGTCATTTATCGCGGTCATCGCCTCGTTCGGCTCGGTAAAATCATGCGTGAGGCCGCGGAAATCTGCCATCGCCTTTGCCATATAAAGGGCCGCAGGCACGCCTTTTCCCGACACGTCCCCTATGACGACGCCGAGCCTGTCCTCCTTCAGCTTTATGAAATCATAGATGAGTTTTATGAAATCGTAGAAATCCCCGCCTACATGCTTCGCGGGGACGCATTTGACGCCGATCTCCATGCCTATCGAATGCGGAAGGCTCTGCGGCAGTATCGACTGTTGTATGCGGCTTGCTATCTGCAGCTCCTTTTCAATAAGGCCTTTCTCGAACTTCGTTATTATCAGCTGGTTGAGCGTGATCGCGGGATAGCAGACGCACAGAAGCACGAGGATCGTGACATAATCAATCCATACATTGAAGAATGCGAACGAGATATATGAGATGAGGACGACCCCCGACACCAGGACCGCCAATAGCGCGAGCCCTTCGATCGGGGTCCTCTTAGGCAGGACGGTCCCGAGTGAAATCCCCGCCATGAACAGGATGATAAGGATCTCCGGCCTGAATACCCTGTGTATGAAACCCTTGCTTAATATCGTATTGACCGCGCTTGCCCTTATGCCTACGCCCGGGTACAACGTCGACATCGGGGTTGCCCAAAAATCCTCTGATCCTGTGGCTGTCATGCCTATAATGACTATCTTGTCCTTTAATATCCCGAGATCGGTCGACGCTTTTTCGCCATCCTGCGCCTGTATGCCTGAAAGCGCCACTTCGGCGAATGAGATCCGCTTGAACCGCGCGAACTCGCCCGGATAATTTATCCACATCATGCCGTTAGCGTCCGTTTGTATTTTTAGCTTGCTGCTATTGACGCCGGTAAAATGCGCGGCGGCGAGCATGTCTATAGAAGCAAACTCGCTTCCGTCATGCCCGATCGTCAGAGGGACTTTACGCACCTTCCCGTCGGGTTCCACGAGGATATTCACGAAACCGACCCCTTTCGCGCTCTCGCGAAGCTCTGGAAGCGGCATCGTAATGTCGCGGGGCTTTATTATATTCTTACGTATATTATCCTGCGAAAGGTCGAAGAAGGCGGAATAGAAGATATTGCCGGTCTTTCTTGTCTGCTCGGCGAGTTTTTTGTCCTCCCCGGGCTTATCTTCCTGCGGTTCGCTGAACAGGATATCAAATACGATGGTCTTCGGCCCGTAATCCTCTATTATATCGAGTAATTCGGCATGGTATCCCCTGTCCCAAGGCCACCTGCCGAAGGCCTTCAGGGACGCGTCGTCTATCTCGATTATCACGATATCGGGGCTGACAGGCCGCGGCCCGCGGAGCTTGAACAGTATGTCCATGCCCTGGTATTCGGCGAGCTCGAAAAACCCGAGAAGATACGCTAATCCGATTATCGTACAGCATATCAAACCGATATAGAGGCCGCTCTTCTTCATCATTCCAGTATTATCTCACATTTCGGCAGGGCCGACAAAAACTTTCTTCCGTAGGGCTTATGTAGGATGCGGCTGTCAAGTATCACGACTATACCCGCGTCGTTCTTTGTCCTTATCAGCCGTCCGAAGCCCTGTTTAAGCTTAAGGATGGCCTGCGGAAGGCTATATTCGGAGAACGGGTCGCCTCCTTCCTGCTTTATCCTGTCCATCCTCGCTTCGGATATCGGATGGTCCGGGACCGCGAAAGGCAGGCGGGTGATTATCACGTTCCCGAGCGCCTCTCCGGGAACGTCGACGCCCGTCCAGAACGAATCTACCCCGAATATCACCGAGCCGACGTCGCGCTTGAACGCCTCGAGCATCTTTGTCCTCGGCAGGCCCAGCCCCTGCTTCATTATCGGTATCCCGAGGTCTGAGAAATACCCTGACGTCTGCTCATATACGTCATCCATGAACCTGTAGCTCGTGAAAAGGACGAAAGCCCTGCCCTCCGTCCTCGTAACGTAATCCTTAACCTTCTTCACGACCTCTTCCCTGTAATTTGCATAATCATTCGGGTCCGGCATCTTTTTCGGGATATATATCTTCACGTTCTTTTCGTAATCAAAAGGCGAACCGAGCAGCATCTCGTCCGTCTTTGTTATTCCGAGGCGCGACTTTATGAACCCGAACCCGCCTTCCGTCGATAAAGTGGCGCTTGTCAATACTGCGGTATCTACCTTTGAGAACAGCATGTCTTTCAATACCGGCGCCACGTTTACCGGCGCGCAGTCGAGCGCTATCCTCCTGAAACGCCTGCCGGATGATTCCGCCCAGTAGACGTAGTCGCCCATCTCCTGACCCATGAACGCGGAAAGGGCCCCGGCCAGGGCGTCTACCCTTGTCATGTAATATTTAAGGTCGGTCTCCTCTTCCTTTGACACGGACCGTTTGGCCCTGTCCTTGAGCCTGCCCCTGATATCCTTCAGCGGGGCGGAAAGGTTATCGTCTATGAAATCTGCGCTCCTGACACGGCGGATCGGGTCCTTTCCGAGCCAATCAGACGTCTCGTCGAAGAATATCTCGGATGCCCTCCTGACCTCCGTTACGGCATCCTTAAGCCCCGTCTCTTTTATAGAAGCGAGGAACCCTTTCTTCTTAACGGGATTATAGAGGGAATCCATCAGGTGCTTGATCCTGAAGTTGGATATCTCGGTGCCGAGGTGTTCGGTCGCGACGTCTTCAATCGTATGCGCCTCGTCGAAAACGACGCATGAATAATCAGGCAGCAGCGCCCATTCGGACTGGCGCAGGGCAAGGTCGGAGAAGAACAGGTGGTGGTTGACGACTATCAGGTCCGCTTCCTGCATCCTGCGGCGGGCTTTCATCAGGAAACAGGCGTCCTTGTGCACGCATTTCTTCCCGAGGCAGGTATCGTGCTCGCAGCAGACCCTCTCCCATACCTTACGGTCCGGTTCGGCCTCAAAATCGGACAGGGAACCGTCCTCGGTGACCTTAGACCAGGAGAATATCGCCTGAAGCCCCGCAACTTCTTCCTTGGATTCAAGCAGGTCGGTCTTAGACGACAGGACCCTGTTGAGCCTCCTGAGGCAGATGTAATTCGATCTTCCTTTTACGAGGCAATGACTGAAATCGAACGGCAGGGACTTTTCCAGGAAAGGAATGTCCTTTTTTACAAGCTGTTCCTGGAGGCTTATAGTGTTCGTGGATATGACCGACTTCTTCCCGGAGGTTACGGCAAAATCTATGGCGGGTACAAGGTATGCGAATGATTTTCCTACGCCGGTGCCCGCCTCGACGATCAGGTGGGACTTCTGTTTTATCGCGCGCTCTACCGACCCTGCCATTTCTGTCTGCTGCGGCCGGAACTCGTAATCCCGGAAGCTCCCGGAAAGCACGCCCTTTTTGCCGAAGAAATGCGCGCAGTCCATCTATCTCGGCTTTATTGCTAGCTCCTCAAGGCGCGCTATTCTGCGCTCGATCGGCGGGTGTGTGCTGAATAATGAAAGGAATCCGCGCCCTGTAAGAGGGTTGACTATGAACATATGCGCGGTCACGGGGTTCGCGCTCATAGGTATCCGGCGCGAATAGCCATGGAGTTTCCTCAGCGCGTTCGCCAATGAGAGCGGGCGACCGCATATGTCGGCCCCCGAATCATCGGCCATATATTCCCGCGAACGCGATATCGCCATTTGTATCATCGTGGCGGCTATCGGCGCCAGTATTACCAGCACGAGTGCGGCCATCGGGTTCCCGCCGTCCCTGTCGTCATCGCCTCTGCCGCCGAAGATCATCGCAAACCTTGCCATGTCGGAGATCATGTAGATGGCGCCCGCTATCGTCGCCACCGCCGTCATCACGAGCGTATCCCTGTTCCTGACATGCGAAAGCTCGTGGGCGATGACGCCCTCCAGCTCATCGTCTGAGAGCAGCTTTATGATGCCCTCCGTCGCCGCTACGGCCGCGTGCGAAGGGTCCCTTCCGGTAGCGAACGCGTTCGGAGTCTCGACAGGCATAACATATACTTTAGGCATCGGGAGCCCCGCTTTTGTCGAAAGGTTCGATACTATCGTGAAAAGCTTCGGGTAATCGGACCTCGTCACCTGCTTCGCCCTGTACATCGATAGGACGATCTTGTCCGAGAACCAGTATGTTATGAAATTCATCGCGAGCGCTATGGAGAAAGCTACTATCATGCCCTCTTTTCCCCCTATCCATCCGCCCACAAATATCAGGAGTAAAGTCAGTAACGTGAGAAAAAATACCGTCTTAAATACGTTCATTACTTGCGCCTCTCCTATAAGTTCTTGATCTCGGAAACTTCCTTG
>JAKLIT010000071.1 GCA_022709465.1 Candidatus Omnitrophota bacterium
CTATTACGGCGGGTTCTACGGCGATTACGGGTATATGGACGGCGTTTTTGGCGGGTCCGGCAACATATGGGAAGGACCTTCGGACCTTACCGTTATCGGGGGGTTCTGGAATCCCGATTACAACGAAGACGGCGTCCCGGAATACAAGCTGTGGGCATCCGATTTTTACATAATAACGGATGATAATGCCGTCGCTTACGGGACGATGGGCGGCACTTCTCTCGACAACAGGCTTAAGGGCTTGCTTGCTTCCCTTTATATAAGGGAGACGGATGAAGGCAACCGCGCCGGTTATATCATGTCGGTAGACGGCGCCGGAAATTTCGATTACTTCAACGGCGATTTCTATCCGTCGATCGGGATGTACGGAGCGGAAGGGAAGGTCGCGTATTTCCTCGACATGCCGACAGATTACGATCCTACGGTATTGTTGTCGGGCACAAGCGAAGTACTTGATTCGGATGATATTTACGGCGTTATCGGCGGAGATATAGAGGGAACTCTCGACGGAGAGACGATGGGCCTGGTAGACCAGGATTGGAACCTTTGGAGGGCAGCTAGCTCGGGCGTGTTCGATGATGCTCCCGAAAACACATGGTCTGCCGTCATGGGTGATGTGGAAGACGAAGATGATGGTTTCTACTCGACATACACAATCGCGTTCATCGACGGTACGTCATGGGAAGACGGCGGTTTCAGCGCCGATATCTCCGGACGGGTATTGTCAAACAGGAGCCTTATCACCGTCAACGGAAAGATGCTGGGCGCGTATGACACCGAATATAACGAGTGGGAGGCGCTTTCCCTCGGTGTAGCCCAGTCCGAGTACCTTACGCTGAGCGGTTCATCGAGCGGAAGTATCGGCTATTACGGCGAAGGTTTCGTGAACGACGGCATCACTTACGGGAACATAGGAAGCACCGTACAGGAATGGTGGGCTAACGGGTCTTTCGATGTCATCGCGATGGGAGAATACGAAGGATACCTCGATCGTGGTTCATATATCGTGGGATCCAAAGTAAACAGCTTTAACGGTTACGACGGGTCGAATACTACAGATGACGGAGAAGGCGCATTCTGGGGATGGACCGTAGGGACCTCTCGCAACGGACGCCTGCCCAGTATGTATACGGCAGCATTGTTCATCTCTCCCGGCGAAGACGGCAACCAGGCCGGCATACTGCGCGGCAGCATGAGCGGGAACACCTTCGCGATGCCCAATGAATACCTCGATTACGGCGATGATATGGAGGTCGGGCTGTGGCAGGCCGATGGTACATTGACACCGACCGTCATGATGAGTTATATCCCAATGGACGCGTATGACTTCGTGGATAGCATTGAGATAGAGGCTGATGCATTCACCGCTTGCGGCAAAGGCGGTATAAACGGCAATCCGCTTGAGGCGCAGATCTCGCAGGCGTCTATAGCAAATATCGAAGCGTATGATACCTGGGGGATAGTCGGCGGTATCATTCTCGCGCAATCGAATGCCGTTGTGACCGATGGCGTATGGCAGACAGCCTTAGGAGGCGTAGTGCCTGACGATACGCATGGTGACAGCTACCTGCTGCTTTCCGCGAAAGGCACCAACAGTGTCTGGGACTTTAAAAACGGGGACGTCAGGGAAGGCGATACCAGCGGTTCGTTTAGGGGCGTATACCTTGCGCCCGAGCACTGGGACAGCGAGACAGAACGGTACACGGCAATGAATATAGGCCGCGTCGAGGGCGATATATCCGGTTTTTATGAAGCAGGCGTCGATACGACCATACAGGCCGCTTTCGTCGGCGAATGGGTAGACCTCGCGGAACTTGATACAAGCATGCTCGGATTCGATAACGTTGCAATTGCCGAAATGGTAAACATGCCTATTACGGAGACCTATACCGCCCTGCTACAGGGCAACGGTGCTCTTGGCGCTTCGGGCGCGATTACCGCAAACATGGACATAAGCTTCTACGCGCAGAACGCCATAGACCTCAACGGCATATGGGCGGCGCTCTTCAGCGGAAGCTACTCCGGGTACACCGGAGGCGAGAATTGGTCGCTTAACTTTAACGACGGCAACATTAACGCTACACTGACCGGGACGCAATGGAACGAAGGCCAGTGGACAGCGAGTGTCGCAGGCACCGCGCCGGGAGACGTCAATTTCAACGGCCAGGCCGGCGGCACCTATACCGGCACCGAATCCGGCACGCTCGAAGGCGCCGGAGCGGGCACCTGGAACGCCGGTAATTGACAATGCGCTGCCTGTTGGCATTAATGTTAGCGCTGATATTGACAGGATGCGGGAGGCCGGCTGAAAAGCCGGCTTCCGCTGTTTCGGAGGGCACGGTGATCGCCACGGTCAACGGAGAGCCGATATTCGACAAGGACCTGAAACTCGCGCTTGCCCTGAAGATTAAGGATGACCCCTCTATGCAGGTGAGGCCCACCACGAAGAGCGAGATCCTCCAATCCGTTATAGACGAGCGCCTTAAGCTTCAAAGCAAGACACGCGAAAATTCCGAGATAGTGATCAAGTAGATCTCATTCCAGGGTCCTCCCGCCAGTAATATGAATTGACTATACTTCTACTCTGTGATAAACTCCTATTTTATTCAGTCAAAATAAAGGGGTTATGACGTGAAACAGCCTGACATAAAGGGCCATTTTGGCGTCTTCGGAGGCAAATATGTCCCTGAGACGCTGATGACGGCGCTTGAAGAGCTTGAGAGCGCCTATAAGGCCGCAAAAAAAGACAGGAAATTTTCCGAGCAATTCCGGTACTATCTCGAAGAGTATGCCGGTAGGCCGAGCAACCTGTATCGTGCCGAACATCTCAGCAGGTTCCTCAAGGGCCCGAAGATCTACCTGAAGAGGGAGGATCTTCTCCACACGGGTTCCCACAAGATAAATAACACGCTTGGGCAGGGGCTGCTTACCGTAAGGATGGGCAAGAAGAGGATCATCGCCGAGACTGGGGCAGGCCAGCACGGCGTCGCCACGGCGACTGTCGCGGCGCTTTTCGGCCTCGAGTGCGAGGTCTTCATGGGCGAGGAGGATGTGCGCCGGCAGTCATTGAACGTATTCAGGATGAAATTGCTCGGGGCGAAGGTGACCCCGGTAACAAGCGGCAGCAGGACCCTCAAAGACGCCATGAACGAAACGATGAGGGACTGGGTCACGAACGTGCGGACCACCCATTACTGCATAGGTTCGGTCGCGGGTCCGCATCCCTTTCCGATGATGGTAAGGGATTTCCAGTCAGTAATAGGCGCAGAGGCAAGAAAACAGATACTTAAGTCGGAGCGCAGGCTTCCGGACTACCTTATCGCATGCGTGGGCGGCGGTTCTAATTCCATGGGGCTCTTCTACAGGTTCCTCAACGACAGGAACGTGAAGTTCATCGGTGTCGAGGCGGCGGGAAAAGGGCTTTCGACGGGAATGCACGCCGCGACGCTCGAAAGGGGCGAGGTCGGCGTCCTGCACGGAAGCAAGAGCTACCTGCTTCAGGATGAAGCAGGCCAGGTAAAAATTGCGCACTCCGTCTCCGCGGGGCTCGATTATCCGGGCGTAGGGCCCGAGCACGCTTATTTCAAGGAGACCGGGCGCGCGAAATACGTTTCCGTCACCGATAACGAGGCGTTGGGCGCCTTCCGTATGTTATCAGAGACCGAGGGCATAATACCGGCCCTCGAATCGTCCCACGCGATCGCATACCTCGCGAAGATATCTAAGAAACTCAGGAAGAACGACCTCGTGGTCGTCTGTCTTTCGGGAAGGGGCGACAAGGACGTCGATATGGCCTCGCGGATGCTAATAAAATAACATGAACAGAATAGACAGTAAATTCAAGGAACTCAAGAGGCGCGGACGGAAGGCTTTGATCGCCTTCTTTACGGCAGGCGACTACGGCCTCGCGAACACGAAGAAACTTGTCCTCGAGTTCGCGTCACGCGGCGTCGATATAATAGAACTCGGCGTCCCGTTCTCCGACCCCGTCGCGGACGGTCCGACAATACAGATATCGTCCGAAAGGGCGCTGAAGAGGGGCTCCAGGCTCAAGGATATAATCGCCGCCGTAAAAGACCTCAGGAAAAAGACCGAGGTGCCGATAGTGCTTATGGGTTACTATAACCCTATCCTGAAATACGGCGTGGACAGGTTTGTATCGGATTGTTCGAAGAACGGCGTCGACGGCGTCATAATACCAGACCTGCCTCCCGAAGAGTCGGCCGATCTTATCGGGCCGTCAAGGAGGGAAGGATTAGCGACAATATTCCTCCTGAGCCCTACAAGCACCGTCAGAAGGATAAAGCTCGTTTCAGGCAAGTCGAAGGGCTTCATTTATTATGTCTCACTGACCGGGACGACAGGCGCAAGGTCATCATTGCCCGCGGAGCTTGCTCAAAGGGTAAATCTGATCAAGAGGCATTCTAAGCTGCCGGTATGCGTCGGCTTCGGCGTATCGAGCCCCGGACAGGTCAGGCAAGTATGTAAGGCGGCTGACGGGGTCATAGTCGGCTCGGCGATAGTAAAAGAGATCGAAAGGAATTCCGGAAGGAAGCAGTTCATACGCAACGTAGGCGAATACGTGCAAAAACTGACGGAGGCGGCCCATCAATAAGAAGAATATCTATGCCGTAATAATAGCCGGCGGCAGGGGCGAGAGGTTCTGGCCTAAGAGCAGGATAAAGACACCGAAGCAGACGCTGAAGCTTATGGGAAGGCACTCTCTTATACAGGAGACGGTATCGCGAATTAACGCGATAGTCCCGAACGACCGGATATATGTCATCACGAACAAGGAGCAGCTGGGCTCTATAAAGGCTGACCTTCCTTCGATAAGGAATATCATAGCTGAGCCCGCCGCGAGGAATACAGCGGCGGCATGCGGCCTCGCTGCGATGCTGATCAAGAAACGTGACCCGCACGCTGCTATGATTGTGCTGCCGTCCGACCACCTCATAAAGGAAAAAGAGAAGTTCATCGACGCGCTCCTTACGGGCGTCCAGGTCGCGGAGGCTTCCAACGGCCTCGTTACGATAGGGGTCAAGCCGACTTTCCCGGCGACGGGATACGGGTACCTAAGGATAGACACGAGCGGGCAGTTCAGGATCAAAGGCCCGGGGCTTAAGGCAGTGGTACACAGGGTAATGGCTTTCGTCGAGAAACCGAGCCTCCCGAACGCGGTAAAATTCATCAAGGAGAAGAGGTATTACTGGAACAGCGGCATGTTCATCTGGAAGGCGACGAGTATACTCGACGCTATAAAGGAGAACCTCCCGAGGTTATATCTTGGCCTGCAGCTGCTCGAACCGAGCATAGGGCGCCTCAGCTTCAACAGCAAGCTTAACGAGGTATACCCGAAACTTGAAGAGATCTCCATAGATTACGGCGTGCTCGAAAAAGAGAAACGCATATTCGCGGTGGAAGGAAAGTTCTATTGGGACGACCTCGGCTCGTGGGACTCGCTCGCGAGGCACCTTTCGACCGACGCGGACGGTAACTTCTCGATAGGCCTTCACAAATCGGTCGAGACGAAGGATTCCGTCATCGTTTCGTCGCAGGGTGTTATAGGCACAGTCGGGCTTGACAACGTCATAGTCGTCCGCGATGGGGACTGCGTGCTCGTATGCCGCAGGGACCTCGCGCAGGACGTAAAGAAACTTGTCTCACTCATGAAGGGCGAAAAGGAGCTTAATAAATACCTCTGATGCGGGTACTTGGCCTTGATGTTGGGGATAGGCGGATCGGTGTCGCGGTCAGCGACCCCCTCGGCATAATAGCGCAGGGGGTCACCGTTATCGAAAGGAAGACCCTCGACGAGGACCTGAAAGCCATCAAGGATATCATCGCGCAATACGGCGCCGAATCCGTCGTTGTGGGAATGCCGATTAATATGGACGGCACGAGGGGAAAGAGCGCGGACAAAGTCACGGAATTCGTCGGCGCGCTGGGCTCATCCGCCGGGATACCGGTGGCAACATACGACGAGCGGCTGTCCACAAAGGAAAGCGAGAAGTTCCTCATCTCCTCCGACGTATCGCGCAGGAAAAGGAAGAGCGTGATAGACAAGATCGCCGCGCAGCTTATACTTGAATCATACCTCGAGAGGGTAAAGAATAATGTACGAACTTGATGCGCTTGATAACGGGACGCGCTGTTCCGCAAAGAGCCTGCCGGACAGGGATTCGCTTGCCATCGGCATCTGGCTCGGCGTAGGCGGACGTTACGAGCCCGGCAGGATATCCGGGGTGTCCCATTTCATCGAGCACCTCCTGTTCAAGGGCACGAAGAAGCGTTCGGCTGAGGACATAAAACAGCAGATAGAAGGCCGCGGCGGGGCGATGAACGGCTTCACATCCGAGGAGTTCACCTGCTACCTCGTTAAGGTCCTGAACAGGGACATGGATAACGCGCTCGAGATACTTTCGGACATGGTATTCAACGCGAGGCTTTCAGCGGCGGATATCCTCAAAGAGAGGCATGTCATAAAGGAAGAGATAAAACTCTACGTGGACCTCCCTAACCACCATGTCCACGACCTGCTTATGGAGTTGCTCTGGCCGGGACAGGCGCTCGGCAGGAACCTTGCTGGCACGCTCGATACGGTCTCGTCGATGACAAGGGCCGATATAACCGGCTACAAGGAAAAATATTACAATTCGCGAAATATAGTCATATCAGCGTGCGGTAACCTCGATACGCCGGAGTTCTTCTCGAGCTGCAGGAAATATTTCGGCCGCGCGAAGGACGGGGACAGGTCCTCATACAGGAAGGCGGGCGAGGCGCAGAGGAAGCCGATG
>JAKLIT010000072.1 GCA_022709465.1 Candidatus Omnitrophota bacterium
TGAGGCAAAGGATAGGCGAAGCCGGGCGCAGGACCGTCATGGAAAGGTATTCTCTCGAGGTCAACGCGCCTAAGATAATGGGGATGATCAGGAAGACGGCGGGGGAGCGATAAGTATGTGCGGGATCTGCGGGATCATAGATATCTCCGGAAGGCCTGTCGGAGCCGATGCGGTAAAGGCGATGTGCTCCGAGATGAAGCACAGGGGGCCCGATGATGAGGGGATATACCTGAATGCCACGGACAGGGGCCCTTCGGCCGCGCTCGGTCACAGGAGATTAAGCATCATAGACCTGTCGTCGTGCGCGAAGCAGCCGATGTCGAACGAGGACGGTTCCGTATGGCTTGTACTGAACGGCGAGATATATAACTACAACGAGTTGAGGCCGGAACTTGAGAGTAAGGGCCATAAATTCAGGTCGCATTCCGATACTGAGACGCTTGTGCACCTGTACGAGGAGTACGGCGTTGAGTGCGTCGGAAAGCTAAGGGGGATGTTCGCGTTCGCAATCTGGGATGATAATAAAAAGGTGCTCTTTGCGGCCCGGGACAGGGCCGGGAAAAAGCCGTTCGTGTACCGGTATAAGGACGGAAGGCTGGTGTTCGCGTCCGAGTTCGCGGCGCTCCTTAAAAGCGGTGAGATACCGCGGAAGGTAAGCGATAACGCGATACACTACTACATGAGCCTCGGTTATGTGCCGGCGCCCATGTCGGCGCTGGAAGGCGTAAACAAGCTGCCGCCCGCACATTTCCTTACGCTCTCGGGCTCCGGTATCAAGGTCGAACGCTACTGGGAGCTGGATTACTCCAGGAAGCTGAAGATAAGCGAGGAGGACGCCGCGACCGAGGTCAGAAGGCTCGCGGAAGAAGCGGTAAAGATAAGGTTGTTCAGCGACGTCCCGCTTGGCGCGTTCTTGAGCGGCGGTGTCGACTCAAGCTGTGTGGTGGCGATGATGAGCGCGCTCTCCCCGGGCAAGGTCAGGACTTTTACGATAGGCTTCGAGGAGAAGGACTACAGCGAGCTCGAATACGCGAGGAAGATATCCGGCCTCTTCGGCACCGAACACCGCGAATTCATCGTGAAGCCGAACGCGCTCGATATCATAGGCATGCTCGCGGAAAGATACGGCGAACCGTATGCCGACTCGTCGTGCATACCGACTTATTACGTGTCGAAGGAGACGCGCGCGTTCGTGACGGTCGCGCTTAACGGTGACGGCGGCGACGAATCTTTCGCCGGATACGAACGCTACCAGGCGATGAGCGCGGCGGAGAAGATCCGCGGCCTCGGGCTGGGGGCGGCGGCAAGGGCTGCCGCGGCGGTCTTGCCGGATTCGACGGACCCTAAGGACCTTGCGCGAAGGGCGAGGAGGTTCCTTTCCAACGCGGGCCTGACTGCGCCCGAAAGGTACTTAAGGTGGGTCGGTATAGCTGGGGACGTAAAACCGGAAGGGCTGTATAACGGCGATTATCTCGGCCGCATAGATACAGGCGGGCCGCTGGGCCTGCTGAAGCCGTACATAGAGGACAAATCGTGCCCGGAGTTCCTTGACAGGCTCCTGAAGGCCGACGTCAATACTTCGCTGCCGAACGACCTGCTCGTGAAGGTCGATATCGCGGGCATGGCGGCCTCGCTTGAAGGGCGGTCGCCTTTCCTGGATCACAAGCTTATGGAATTCGCGGCATCCCTGCCCGCATCGTATAAGATAAAAGGAGGCGTCAAGAAGTACATACTCAAAAAGGCCTTCTCCGGGACGATACCCGCAGATATACTTTCGAGGAGGAAGATGGGCTTCGGGGTGCCTGTAAGCGCGTGGTTCAGGGGGGAACTTAAGGGCATGCTGGCGGAGACGCTGCTTTCAAAGGCCGCGCTCTCGAGGGGGTATTTCAGGCAGGAGGCGGTAAGGGGAATGGTAGAGAGCCATACCTACGGCAGGAAAGATTATTCGTTCCAGCTGTGGGCGATGCTGATGCTCGAACTATGGCATAAGAGGTTCATCGACGGTTGAATGAGGGGTAAAAATGCTTAAGAACCAGGATATAATATGCATATCTTCGATCGACTGGGACTTTATATGGCAGGGGCACCAGGAGATAATGTCCGCGTTCGCCGCGAACGGCAACCGCGTCCTGTTCATCGAGAACACCGGCGTGCGCGCTCCGAAGATAAGGGACATATCCCGCCTGCGCAAGAGGTTCAAGGATTACTTCAGGGGCGTCAAGGGTATAAGGGAAGAAGCGAAGAACCTTTATGTATATTCCCCGATAGTCCTTCCGTTCCCGTATTCGCGTATTGCGAGGGCCATAAATAAGTTCATCCTGCTGTCTGTCATAAAGAGATGGATGAGGGCGATGAATTTCGCGAACCCGGTCATATGGACGTTCCTTCCGACGGGGACAGCGATGGATATCATAGAGAATATAGACAAGAAGCTGCTCGTGTATTATTGTATAGATAATTTCGCGGTAAGTTCCGCGTCCGCGAAAAAGATAATCGCTTACGAAAAGAAGCTTATCGGCCTCGCGGACCGCGTGTTCGTGACCTCGCAGGCCCTGTATGACCATTGCGCGAGGTTCAACGATAATGTGACGCTCTTCCCGTTCGGCGTTAATATCGAGAGTTTCGAGGCGGTGAGGAAGGAACCCACGCAGGTACCCGAGGAACTGAATGACCTGAAGCCGCCGGTTGTCGGTTATGTCGGAGGGGTGCACAAGTGGATAGATTTCGAGCTTGTCAAATATGCCGCTTCGGCGCATCCTGAGATGCAGTTCGTATTCGTCGGGCCGGTGCAGACAGATGTATCGCAGCTGTCCGGATGCCCTAATATCCGTCTTTTGGGAGGGCGCAAGCATTTCGAGCTCCCTAATCTCGTGAAACATTTTACCGTTGCCGTCATTCCTTACCTGTTGACGGAATATACGAAGAACGTATACCCTACAAAACTTAACGAATACCTCTCGATGGGCAAGCCCGTCGTGTCATCATACCTTCCTGAAGTGGATACGTTCAACGCAAGATACGGCGGCATCGTGTATATAGGAAAGGATAAGCAGGAATTCTCTTCGTTGTTGTCCAGGGCGATAGCGGAGGACAGCGCCTCGTTGAGAGAGAAGAGGATATCGGCGGCGTCGGAGAACAGCTGGAAATCGCGCATAGAGCTTATGAGCGCGGCCATAGACGCGGCAATAGAGGAAAAGACGAAGAAGAGCGAAGCCGGCTGGAAGGACAATTTGGCGGGATTGTTCGCCGCGGCAAGGCGCAGGACCGCGCGGCCGGTAATATATGCCGCCGTTGCCATGTTGTTGGTATTCTGCACGCCAGTTGTATGGTTCCTCGCGGAGCCGCTGAAGATAAGCGAGCAGCCGCAGAATGCGGATGCTATAGTAGTATTCGCGGGCGGTACCGGCGAGTCGGGGAAACAGGGGCAGGGATACGAGGAGAGGGTCGGATACGCGGTCGAGCTCTATAAGGAAGGATACGCGAAAAACATCGTCTTCTCGTCGGGTTATTCCTACGCCATAAAGGAAGTCGATATAATGAAAGCGTTGGCGGTGTCCATGGGAGTGCCCGCGAACGCGATAACGCTCGAAGACAGGTCCGGATATACCTATGAATTCGTGAAGAACACGAGCGATATCGTGCGCAGGAACGGCTGGAAGAAGATACTGCTCGTCAGTTCGCCCTACCACATGAGGCGCGCCTCGCTGGTTTATGATAAACTCGGGGAAGGCATAGACGTCATATATACGCCTATAAGGGACAGCAAGTTCTACAAACATTCCTTCGGCGCGTCCCCAAGGCAGATAAAGGGCATTTTACATGAGTATGCGGGTATAGTATATTACCTGGTAAAAGGGTATATTTAAAAAGGAGCGGGCAGAATGAAGATGATAGACGAAAAGGGAAGGATCCTCGGAAAGGTAAATATTATTGATTTCATCTTTGTGGTCCTGCTATTGAGCGTCATCCCGGCTTTTTATTACGGCAACAAACTTACGGCGGTAAAGAAGCCGGCGGAAAAGAAATACGAGAAGATCGTTGCAGAGATCAAGTTCCTGAAGATCATACCGGAGCTTGCGTCGGTGCTCAAGGAGGGTGATATAGACAAGGATGCCGGGGGGAACGCGGCCGGCGTCCTTAAGAGAATAATCTCAAGCGAGAACAGCCGGTTCGCCGCCCTAGGCAATAACGACCAGGTGGTGATAATGGAAGATCCTACGGTGAGGGACATACAGGCGTCCTTCGAATTGAACTGCGTGAACGACAACGGCGATCTCAATTTCGAGGGGTATCCGGTCAAGATCGGGAGCAATGTCGTATTTACTACCGATTTCTACAGCATGCAGGGCATAGTGGTGAAGATGGAGAAATGAAAAGGGACATGACGGACGGAAGCAGACTGATAAGATCGGCGCATTATATCTGGAACGGGTATAGCCGCTGCGTCGACCGGATCGAATCCGTATTCCTAAAAAGCTCGGTGGTTAAGCTGTTGAGGGGATCTGTGGATATCCTGTCGGCATGCGTTAAAGGAAGCTTCCCGGCCAGGATGTCAAGGCGATCGAACGGATGCGTATATTCCGGCAGCGCGTTGCTTGGCGCCATAAAGAGGCCGTTCTGCGGCGCGGAATCCCTGATAGGGCCATATTATGAGGGAAGCGGATTCCGGCGCATAGCGGATGGGATAGATGCCCTGCTCGTCCGCGCAGACATCTTCCTGTCCGGGGCGCGCTGGAACGCGTTTAAAGATAACAGCAAGATCATCGGTATCCTGAGAAGATGCAGCGGAATAAAATAAAGATCCTGAGGGTGATCGCCCGCCTTAATGTCGGCGGGCCCGCTATACATACCATCCTTTTGACCTCGGCGCTTAACAGTGGGGAGTATGAATCCGTCCTTGTCTGCGGGAACGTGGACGGGTCCGAAAAGGATATGTCCTACCTTGCGGTTGCCAAGGGGGTCAAGCCGGTCATAATCCCGGAGCTGTGCAGGAGCATAAACCCGGTAAAGGACCTCCGCGCGTTCCTTGCCATACTCAAGGCGATAAGGGAATTCAAGCCGGATATAGTCCATACCCACACGGCTAAGGCCGGGGCATTAGGCAGGGCTGCGGCGGTGATCGCCGGCGTCCAGGTAAGGATACATACATTCCACGGCCATATATTCGACGGATATTTCAGCAGGTTGCAGGCGGCGATCTTCCTCGCGATAGAGAGGGCCCTTGCCTGCTTCACTAAATATATAATCGTAGTCAGCGAAGCGCAAAAGTCGGATATTTTCGGTAAATACCGGATAGCCGCAGAACGTAAGATAAAGGTCGTCCCGCTCGGCCTGGAGCTGGGCAGGTACGCCGGTATCGGCGGAAGGGACGGGAGATTCAGGAAAGAACTCGGCATCGGGGACGATGCGGTGCTTGTCTCGATAATAGGCCGGCTGGTTCCCGTCAAGAACCACAGGATGTTCATAGAAGCCGCAAAAATTGCATTGACTGAAGCCCCTGCCTCGGATATAAGGTTTGCAATAATAGGGGACGGCGAAGAGAGGGTGTCGCTGGAAAGATATGTATCCGAAAGCGGCCTGGACGGCAGGATAGTGTTCTGCGGATGGAAAGAGGATGTGGCCGGCGTATATGCCGATTCGGATATTGTCGCGCTGACATCATTGAACGAGGGTACCCCCGTAGCCCTGATAGAGGCCCTCGCTTCCGGCAGGCCGGTCGTTTCAACGGACGTAGGCGGCGTAAGAGATGTGGTACAGGACGGCAAGAGCGGATACCTCGTCGCTTCGGGAGACGCCCGGGCGTTCGCGAAAAAATTATGTGAGCTTGCCGCCGACGCGGCGAAACGCGTATCGTTCGGGGCGGCGGGAAGGGGCTCGGTCATGGGGAGATATTCCAGCGAGAGGCTCATATCCGACATAAAACGGCTTTACACAGATTCCCTAATAGATTATAATAATGACAAAAAAGGAGTATAAATAAGTGCATTACCTCATAACTGGCGGCGCTGGTTTCATCGGCTCTCACCTTTCCGAAAAACTCGTAAAAGAAGGGCACAAAGTAACGGTACTCGACGACCTCTCCACCGGAAAGGTCGATAACATAAGGTATCTCGAAGGGAATAAGGATTTCATGCTTGTGGTCGGGACGATACTGGATGAGTCCCTCGTGGACAAGCTGGCGGAGCGCTGCGACGCCATATTCCACCTCGCCGCGGCGGTCGGTGTGGAGCTTATAGTCAACCATCCCCTGGAATCGCTTACCACCAACATAAAGGGGAGCGAGATAGTCCTCGGCATGGCGTGCCGTTACCACAAGAAGGTGCTGATAACCTCCACGTCGGAGATATACGGTAAGAATACGCAGGGGCCGCTGAAAGAGGACCAGGACAGGATACTCGGTTCGCCGCTGAAATCGAGATGGAGCTATTCCACGGCGAAGGCGGTCGACGAGATGCTCGCTTATACATACTGGAAGACGAAGGATGTCCCGGCGGTGATCGTGCGCCTTTTCAATACCGTCGGCCCGAGGCAGTCCGGGATGTACGGAATGGTCGTCCCGAGGTTTGTCAGGCAGGCGGTCGAGGGCAAGGACATCACCGTATACGGCTCGGGAAAGCAGTCAAGGTGCTTCTTGCATGTTAAGGACGTAGTCGCAGCGCTTCCGAAACTTATCGAGGAAACAAGGGCCT
>JAKLIT010000073.1 GCA_022709465.1 Candidatus Omnitrophota bacterium
GAAATAAGTCGGGAGGGACTCGTAATTAAAGTTGGATAGATTCAACTAGCAATATAAATGAAGGGACTTCTAAACGGGGAAGTCCCTTCATTTTTTTATACCTCGGGAAGGAAGTTATGGCAAATATTGTGGCAAAGGATAAAAAGGGGCGCAAGGCAGTGGGGTTGACCTACGACGTCAAGCCGGACTATGTCCGCAAGAAAGGCGACCCCGAGGACGCCAATGCCGAGTTCGACCATCCCGATACTATAGAGGTAATAAAGGACGCGATAGAGTCCGGCGGGCACAAAGTCATAAAGATCGGCAATGTGAGGAACCTGCTCAAGAGGATAAAGGGGCTCGATGTAGATATTGTCTTCAACATAGCGGAAGGCATTTCCGGGCGTAACAGGGAATCCGAGATACCCGTCATACTCGAGATGGCGGGGATACCGTTCGTTGGGGCCGACGGCCTCACTCTCGGGCTCACGCTCGATAAAGTGATGGCGAAAAAGGTGCTAATATCGGAAGGCGTTCCTACGCCTTCCTTTTTCCAGATATCCGATATAAGCAGTGTGGACGGGGCGGGGATGGGCTTCCCGCTCATAGTAAAGCCGAAGCAGGAGGGCTCGAGCAAGGGCATAAGCGACAAATCGATAGTGCATAACAGGCGCGACCTCATCAGGCAGGCCGACTGGGTCATACGCACATATAAACAGCCGGCGCTCGTGGAGAGCTTCATAGCCGGCTCGGAGTTCACGGTCCCCGTGGTCGGCAACGATGACCCCGAGGCATTGCCTACGGTGCAGATAAGCATAGACGGCAAGACGAACCTCGGCGACCTCTGTTATACTTTCTCGAGGATAACCTCGAACACGCTCAACTACGTATGCCCGGCGAGGATAACAAGGTCCCTGGACAACAAGTTAAAAGAAATGGCGCTGAGGGCCTACAAGGCCGTTGAGTGCCGTGATTTCGGAAGGGTGGATTTCAGGGTCGATAAGCGCGGCAACCCTTATGTGCTCGAGATAAACCCCCTGCCGTCGTTGTCCACGGAAGACGTATTCATGGTCATAACAAGGCAGATGAAGACATCATACAACAAACTGATAAACAGGATACTCGACTACGCGTTAGAAAGGTACGGTATAAGATAAGATGGGCCTTAAAGTAGCTTTGACATACAACCTGAAAAGGAAGATAGACGACGCCGGGCTCCCGGACGATTATTATTCCGAATTCGACAGCAAAGAGACGATAGAAGCGATCGCCTCCGGACTGCGCTCGGGCGGCAACGAGGTCTTCCTCGTCGAGGCGGACAAAGGCCTGCTGAACTGGTTCCAGTCGAACAAGGTGGATATAGTATTCAACATCGCGGAAGGCATGAACGGCGAATCGAGGGAGTCGCAGGTGCCCGCGATACTGGATTTCCTCGGCATACCTTACAGCGGGTCGGGCGTGCTCGCGCTGGGCATGTCGCTGAACAAGGCGCTGACGAAGAAGATGTTCGAGCAGTCGGGCATACCTACGCCTAAATACAGGCTTATTAGCGACATGGCCGATATCTCGGACGCCGGCCTGAAGTACCCCCTCATAGTCAAGCCGAACAGGGAGGGCTCAGGGAAAGGCATAACGATAACGAGCGTAGTGCGCAATAAGGCGGAGCTGGAGAAGGAGGTCTCGAAGACCTCCCGGGTATACCGCCAGGAGATACTTGTCGAGGAGTTCATAGAAGGCAAGGAGCTTACCGTCGGCATACTCGGCAACTACCCGCCGGCGACGCTCCCGATACTTGAGATAGATTTTTCAAATTGCCGCGCGTCGGGCGAATTTTTCTATACGTGGAAGGTCAAGGAATACGAGAAAGAGGTCGAGGACAGCAAAGGCCTGAGCCCGTTCTGGCACTGCCCGGCAAGGATCACGGCCGCGGAAGCCGCGCTGGTCAGGGAGACCGCCATAAAGGCATTCAACGCGCTGGGCTGCGTCGACCTGTCACGAGTGGATATAATGCTCGACAAGAAGGGCGTGCCTTACGTTCTTGAGGTCAATCCGCTGCCGGGGCTCGACCCGGTAGATTCGAATTTTCCGTTCATCGGGAAATGCGCGGGTCTCGATTATCCCGCGCTTATGAACAGGATACTTGAAACAGCCGTGGAGAGGCATACCAAAAACGGCAACCTTGCCCTACAGGAAAGGAGATTACGTTGATAACTTCCGCTGGTTCCATCGCCGAGCACTGGAAGGACGTTCCGGAGAGCGACTGGGAGGATTGGCACTGGCAGATCAAGAACAGGATAATGACCTACGACGGCCTGAGGGAAGTATTGAAGCTTACGCCGTCCGAAGAGATCGGCGTAAAGAGGAGCAAGGGAAGGCTGCTGATGGCGATAACCCCTTACTGGCTCTCTCTAATAGATACGATGAGGCCGACCTGCCCGATACGGAGGCAGTGCATACCGACCTCGGAGGAGTTTGAGGTGTCCCAGAACGACATGGAAGACCCGTGCGGCGAAGACAAGGATTCGCCGGTGCCGGGCCTTGTGCACAGGTACCCGGACAGGGTGTTGCTGCTCGTCACCGAGAAATGCGCGATGTATTGCCGCCATTGCACGAGGCGCAGGCTCGTCGGATCTGAAGCGCACCTGACAAGCCCGCAGAATTTCGAGAAGGCATACGATTATATAAGGTCCAACCGCAGGATACGCGACGTCCTGATATCAGGCGGCGACCCGCTGATGCTTCCCGACGAGACGCTCGAGGAGATACTCAAGAACCTGAGGGCGATTCCGAACGTGGAATTCATACGCCTCGGCACCAGGATGCCCGTCACGGTGCCTATGAGGGTCACAGAGGGGCTCGTATCGATGTTCAAGAAATACGGCCCGATATGGGTCTCGCTGCATTTCAACCACCCGAAGGAGATAACGAAGCGCTGCAAGAAGGCGTGCGACATGCTCTCCGAATCCGGCATACCCCTCGGCAGCCAGTCCGTGCTGCTGAAGGGCGTCAACGACAGGCCGTCGACGATGAGAAGGCTCATGCACGAACTCCTGAAGGCGCGCGTTCGCCCTTATTACATATACCAGTGCGATCCCGCGAAAGGCATCAGCCATTTCAGGACGCCGATCGCGACCGGCATCAATATAATGGAGAAGCTCCGCGGCCATACCTCGGGCTATGCCGTCCCGACCTACGTCGTGGACGCGCCCGGCGGGGGCGGAAAGATACCCGTCGCGCCGAATTACGTGATATCGCAGCAGAAGGGCGCCTTCACGCTGAGGAATTACGAGGGGCAGATGTTCACTTATTACGAGCCCGCGGAGGATAACGAGGTAACGAGGCTGGTCCCGGCGCACGGGAAGCAAGCGCAGAAGAGCGTATCGAAGGAAGCCAAGCCGTCCGAGTCGAAGACGGCCGCCGCCTGAAAATATATGCTTAACAGGATACCGGCCTATTCGCTCATCGCTGTAGCCGCCGCCGTTTTGGCGTGCGGATGCGGCCCGCGCCAGAGCACAGAGGACCTGAAATCGGCGCTTGTGGACTTCGACCCTTCCTTCAAGGAGATCCTCGACAAGAAAGCCCGGATAGATACGCAGATCGAGACCCTCAAAGGCGAGTTCAGGACAAAGCAGGGGGACATAAACTCGAGGATAATGGAACTCGAGGAAGAGCTTAAGGCCGCGAGGAAGGAGCTCTATACGAAGACCCGCGAGCTTTCAACCCAGCTCGATCCCGAGAGGCAGAAGATAGACCTTAAGGCGGAAGACCTCAGGATGAAGCTGGCCGGCAAGGAAGCGCGTGCGGCCTCTATGAAGAACTCGATAAAGAACCAGAAGGGCCTGCTCGATAACAAGAAACTTAACCTTTCCTCCGCGGAACAGGCCGAACTCCAGAGGAACATAGAGAAGGCGAAGCAGGAACTTACCCCGCTGGAGGACGAGATAACCGCCCTCCGCCGCGAGATCCAGCTCTACAGGCAGGAATCCAACCTTTTAAGATACTGACATCTCCTCGGCATTTCCTTGTTTTAAACCCCCCTATTTGGTAAAATACAGGTAAATTCACCCCCACTGGAGGATACAGATGGCCAAGATCAGAAGGGCACTCATTAGTGTTTCCGACAAAAAAGGCATAGTAGAGTTTGCAAAAGGCCTCGAGAAACTCGGCATAGAGATAATATCGACCGGAGGGACTGCCAAGGCGCTAAGGGATGGCAGGGTAAAGATAAAGGCGATATCGGACGTGACGGGTTTCCCCGAGATGCTCAGCGGGCGCGTCAAGACGCTCCACCCGAAGATCCACGGCGGGATACTCGCGATACGCGGCGACCGCGGGCATATGGAACAGGTCAAAAAGCATAAGATAGGCCTTATAGATATGGTCGTCGTGAACCTCTATCCGTTCGAGGACACCGTCCGCGACCCGAAAGTAAAGCTGCAGGACGCCATAGAGATGATAGATATCGGCGGCCCGGCAATGGTGCGTTCCGCCGCCAAGAACTACCGCGATGTCGCGATAATCTGCAACCCGGACAGGTACCTTAAGGTCCTTATGGAACTCCAGCAGAAGGGCTGCTCGTTATCCGAAGAGACGCTCGAGGCCCTGGCGGTCGAGGCGTTCGGGCATACCGCGAAATACGACGCTGCCATATATACGTTCCTAAGCGCGAAGTTCGCGAGGACGAAGGAGAAATTTCCCGAGATACTACATCTTGTATTCGAGAGGATGCAGGGCCTGCGTTACGGAGAGAACCCGCACCAGAAAGCGGCATTCTACGCGGATTCGGTAAAGCCGAGGTTCGGCTTCGGGAACATGAGACAGCTGCACGGGAAGGAGCTCTCCTTCAATAACCTGCTCGACCTACAGGGTGCCATGCAGATAGTGAAGGATTTCGATTCGCCTACCGCGTGCGTTGTGAAGCATAACTCGCCGTGTGGCGTCGCGTCAGCGCCTAAGCTTGAGCAGGCGTATAAGGACGCATTCGCCTGCGACACGCTTTCCGCCTTCGGCGGCATAATAGGGCTGAACAGGAAGGTGGACGCGAAGACGGCCAAGGCGATATCCGATTCGGGTTTCATGGAATGCGTGATCGCGCCGGCTTTCGAAGAGGGCGCGCTCGCGCTGCTCAGGGAAAAGAAGAACATCAGGCTCATCGAATATAAGGACGCAGGCGCAAGGCCTGCAGAGAACGTCTACGCCTGCGATGTTAAGAAAGTGGAAGGAGGCCTGCTGCTCCAGGAGCAGGACTCGATCGACGCCTCGGCTGAAGACCTGAAGTCCGTAACGAAGAAGAAGGCGAACGCCGAACAGCTCAAGTCGCTTGTTTTCGCGTGGAAGGTCGCGAAACACGTCAAGTCAAACGCCATCGTCATCGCGAAGGGCACGAGGACGGTAGGCATCGGCGGCGGGCAGCCGAGCAGGGTCGACTCTATGAGGATCGCTATAAGGAAGGCGGGCAAGGAAGCTAAGGGCGCTTGCGCGGCCACCGACGGTTTCTTCCCGAAACCGGATTCGGTCCAGCTGGCCGGCAAGGCGAAGGTCGCCGCCATAATACAGCCGGGCGGCTCGATAAAGGACGAGGATTCGTTCAGGGCCGCGGAAAAGGCCGGTATGGCAATGGTCGTTACCGGGATACGCCATTTCAGGCACTGATACATGAACTACCGGGAAGCGATAAGATACCTCGAATCCTTCATCGACTACGAAAAGCGCAACGATTTCAATTATGCCAGCGCGATAAAACTGAACAGGGTCCGCGCGCTGCTCGACGGCCTCGGCAACCCGCAGAAGAATTTCAGGTCCGTCCATATAGCGGGGACGAAAGGCAAGGGCTCGATCTGCGCTTTCGTATATTCGATGCTGAAGGACGGCGGGATCAAGGCGGGCCTATATACGTCGCCGCACCTGATAGATTTCAAGGAACGCATAAGGATATCCTTCCCGAAGGACAGGACCATCGACGAGGCGGAGATCGCCGCGTTAGTCGCGAGGATAAAACTGTTCCTCGACAATTTCTCGAAGTCATCGAAGTTCGGCCCGCCGTCGTTCTTCGAGGTGTATACCGCGCTCGCGTTCCTTTTCTTCAGCATCAAAAAAGTAGATATAGCCGTAATAGAGACCGGAATGGGCGGCAGGCTCGACGCCACGAATGTAGTGGACCCGCTCGCCGTCGGGCTCGCGCCGATAAGCTATGACCATACAGATAAGCTCGGCAAGACGCTTGAATCGATAGCGAAGGAGAAGTGCGGCATAATAAAGGAAGGCGCCGCCGTCGTGACGACCGAACAGGACCCGCGCGTGATGGCGGTCATAAAAAAAATGTCGGCCGACAAGAAAGCCGCGCTCTACGCTGTCGGCAGGGACATAACCTGCGAGACGATAGCTGCCGATACGCATGGGCAGGCATTCAACGTGCGCGGGCTCCATGCGGAGTACGCTCTGTTGAGGACTCCGCTGCTCGGGAAACACCAGGCTTCGAACGCTGCCGCGGCGATAGGCATCGTAGAATCATTGAGGCCGCACGGGATAACGGTCTGCTCGCATAACATAACGAGCGGTATACGCAACGTTAACTGGCCCGGGCGGTTGCAGGTCCTCGGCAGGGATCCGTGGATAGTCCTCGACGGCGCGCAGAACGAGGCATCAGCGAGAGCCCTTAAGGATGCGGTCGCGGAACTCTTCAGCCATAAGAAA
>JAKLIT010000074.1 GCA_022709465.1 Candidatus Omnitrophota bacterium
CTTCGGGTCCTTTCCCTCGAAGATCACGTTATAGACCTCATCGGCGATCGGCATTTCGATACCGTGTTTCTTGCATAATTCGCGGCAGGACCTTGCCGTCCCTGCGCCCTCGACCGCCATCTCTGTGCTCTTGAGCACCGACCCGGGCGCCTTTCCTTTGCCTATCTCCTCGCCGAACCACCTGTTCCTGCCGTGGTTGCTTACGCAGGTCGTGACGAGGTCGCCGAGGCCGCTTATGCCGTAAAATGTCTCCTGCTTCGCCCCCATTGCCGTACCGAGGCGCGCGATCTCGACGATACCCCTTACGAGCAGGCCGGACTTCGTGTTTACGCCGAAACCGAGCCCGTCCGATATTCCCGCAGCGATCGCTATTACGTTCTTAAGAGACCCGCCGAGCTCAACGCCGGTTATGTCGGAATTTGTGTATATCCTGAAATTATCGGTCATGAAGAGGTCCTGGATCTGCTCTGCTGCCGAGGCGTCCTCTGACGCCGCCACAACGGTCGTCGGGAGGCCTCTCGCGACTTCATAAGATATCGTGGGGCCGGAGAGAGCGCCTATGCGGACCTTCCCCAGCACGTCCGTTATGACCTCCGACATCCTCATAAGGCTGCCGTTCTCGATCCCTTTGGATACGTTGACGAACAGCTTCTTTTCCGGGCGTATCCGTTTCATCATGCCCGCGACGCTGCGCATGTATTGGGAGGGTACCGCCATCACTATAACGTCCGAATCCGCCGCGTCCATAATATCGGACGTTAGCGTTATGGGATCCGGTATCTTCACTCCGGGCAGGAATTTCGTGTTTTCGCGCGACTCCTTCATCTTCTCGGTGTAGTCGGGGAACGCGCCCCAAAGGCCGACCTTGCTGTCCTTCGAATTGAGCAGGATAGCCAGCGTTGTGCCCCATCCACCGTCACCTATAACCGATATCTTCACTTTGTCAGCCATGTTTTTTGAACTCGAACGCATGCTCCTCGCCGCGGACGAGCCTCTTTATATTCGGGTAATGCTTATATACTGTAACGGCGCAGATTGCCGAGCTGATGATAACGAACATTGACGGATACGCCATGAAGGACGCCATCAGCGGTATCGATACGGCGCTTATTATGGACGCGAGAGATACGTACCTTTTCCAAATGAAGATGGCTATCCAGATGACGAGCGCGATCAGCAGGACTTTCGGTGCTACGCCGATGAAAACACCCGATGAGGTCGCTATTCCCTTGCCGCCCTTAAAGCCCAGGAAGACGGGCCAGATATGGCCGGTGATCGCGAGGGATCCGAGGATCAGCGGATATACGTTCTCGTCGACCGGGACCCCCCACCTCATGAAGAGCTTCGCGACGAGTGTAGTGCATATGAGCCCCTTGAGGATATCCACGGCGAGAACGAGCAATCCCCACCCTTTGCCGACGATCCTCGCGGTGTTGGTCGCGCCGACATTACCGCTGCCGTGTTCCCTTATATCGATGCCCTTAAGGTATTTCCCGACGAGAAAGCTTGTCGGTATAGAACCTATCAGGTAGCATGTAAAAAGCGATATTATTAATGGCATGTCATTTCTTTCCCGTAGCCCCGTTCATGAGCCGCGCTCCGCGGAAGATGTAGTCGATCCCCGACAGCGCCGTAAAGACGACAGCGGTATTCCATATATATTCCGAATGCCTGTAGAGCAGCAGCACGCTTATGATCGCCGCCATCTGCATGAATGTCGTTATCTTCCCGAGGGGGCTTGGCGCTATCTTGACGTCCCCGTGCACGAGGAAGATGACCAGCACTCCTATAACGATTATTATATCACGACTGACAACGATAATGGGAAGCCATAACGGGAGCTTGATGCTGGCGTTCCATACGGTAAGGCTGATGAACGCGGTAATGAGCAAAAGCTTGTCGGCTATAGGGTCCATTATTGTCCCGAGGGTAGTCTTCTGTTTCAGGAAGCGCGCGAGGAAGCCGTCGAGAGCGTCGGTCAGGACCGCGATACTGAAGACGCACAACGCTATATACCTCAGGTAATCCTTATCGGGCCGGTAATAGAGCGCGAGGCCGACGAAAAAAGGCGTCAGCAGGACCCTGAGTATGGTTATCTTGTTCGCTATGTTCATGCTACCTGTCGTTTATTTGCTGTATCCTGTTAAACGGCATGATCACCAGCACGGCCTTCCCGATAAGGTAATTCTTCGGGACGAAACCCCAATACCTGCTGTCCTTGCTCGAGGCGGAATTATCACCGAGGACAAAATAGCTGTCTTTCGGAACGGTTATCGGCTTGCCCTCGATGCCGTAATCGCCCCTGTTGTAGTAGTATACGCGCCTGAAGGCGGGAGGATCCTCGACGACCTTTCCGTTGACCAGCAGCTTCCCGTTCTTTATCTCGACCGTGTCCCCTTCGCCCGCGATGTATCGCTTGATAAACGATTTGTTAGGGTCGTCCGGGGATTTGAAGACTACGATATCGCCTATCTTCGGTTCCCTTAAGCCCGGCAGGCGTACGCTTATGAACGGCAGCCTCGGGCCGTAGACGTATTTGACGACGACGATCCTGTCCCCGACAAGGAGCGTCGGTATCATCGAGCCGGACGGTATCTTATAAAGCTCGAATATGAACACTTTTATCACGAACGCCAGCAGCAACGCGGTGATAATTATCTCCGCGAGCTCCCTCGCCCATGATTTCTTTGCCTTGACGTTCCGGTCCTTTGCCATTTTGTCTCCTTATAGCTTCAGGACGGCCATAAAGGCCTCCTGAGGGATCTCGACCTTGCCGAATTGCTTCATGCGCTTCTTGCCTTCTTTTTGCTTTTCCCACAACTTGCGTTTCCTAGATATGTCCCCGCCGTAGCACTTCGCGGTGACGTTCTTTCCGACCGGCCTTACGGTCTCGCGCGCGATTATCTTGCTTCCTATGGCGGCCTGCAGCGCAACCTCGAACAGCTGCCTCGGTATAAGCTCCTTCAGCTTTGTCACAAGCTGGTTGCCTTTCATGTACGCGCTGTCCTTGTGGACTATGAAAGACAACGCGTCGCATGGTTTTCCGTTTATGAGTATATCAAGTTTCACGAGGTCGCTCTCGAGGTATTCCTTGAATTCGTAATCGAGCGAGCCGTAACCGCGCGTCATCGATTTTATTTTATCATAAAAATCCACAATAATCTCGGATAATGGGAATTCATAGACGAGCATTGCCCTCGTCGGGTCGAGGTATTCGGTAGATTTATATATGCCCCTGCGTTCCTGGCATAGCTGCATCACGTTGCCGAGCGCGTCCGACGGGGTTATTATGAACCCGCGTATGTAGGGCTCCTCGATATGCTCGATCTCCTGCGGCGGGGGAAGCTTGCTCGGGTTCTCTATCTCGACGATATCACCGCCCCTTTTCTTTACCTTATAGACCACGCTCGGTGTGGTGGCTATAAGGTTCAGGTTGTATTCCCTCTCGAGCCTCTCCTGGACTATCTCCATATGGAGCAGGCCGAGGAAACCGCACCTGAAACCGAACCCGAATGATACGGAGGATTCGACCTCGTATATGAAGGACGAGTCGCTCAATTCAAGCTTCTCTAGCGCGTCCCTTAGGAACGGGAAATCCTTTGCGTTTACCGGGTAGAGGCCGCAGAATACGAGAGGCCTGACCTTTTTGTATCCCGGCAGTGCGTCCGAAGCGGGCCTCTTGAAATCGGTGACCGTATCCCCTACGTTGATCTCTTTAGGGGCTTTTATATTGCACGTGATATAACCTACCTCTCCGCTCGCGAGCTCATCTATCGCGACCGGGGACGGCTTGAAGACACCGACCTCTTCGACATCATAAACGCGGCCGGTCCCCATCATCCTTATCTTCATCCCTTTGCGTATGGTGCCGTTCTTTACCCTTATGAATATAACAACCCCTTTGAACGTATCGAAAGCGGAATCGAACACGAGCGCTTGGAGCGGGTTATCCGGCTCGCCTTTCGGGGCGGGAATATGGCTTATGATGGCGCCGACGATCTCATCGACGCCTATTCCCGTCTTGGCGCTTGCCATTATCGGGTCGGCATCCGTTATATGCAGAGTCTCTTTCAGCTGCTGCCTTATCCTGTCGGGCTCGGCGCTGGGGAGGTCAATCTTGTTAATGATCGGTATTATGGCGAGGTTGTGTTCGCGGGCAAGATAGAGGTTAGCGACGGTCTGCGCTTCGACACCCTGCGCCGCGTCGACGACGAGCAAGGCCCCTTCGCAGGCCGCGAGCGCCTTTGAGACCTCATAGGTAAAGTCGACATGGCCGGGAGTGTCGATGAGGTTGAGTATATACTCCTTGCCGTCAGGGTCATTATGGATGAGCCTCACCGCTTTTGCCTTGATCGTTATGCCGCGCTCCCTCTCGAGGTCCATGCCGTCGAGCATCTGGTCGTGGAACTCCCTCTGGGATATGGCGCCGGTCTTCAAAAGCAGCCTGTCGGCTAAGGTCGACTTCCCGTGGTCTATATGCGCAATAATGCAGAAATTGCGGATTAAGGATTTATCCATTATCTATTTGATGCTTTTCGATAATCTATCCACTATGGCTATAAGGTCCTTTGCTTCTTTGTCGGTGTGGGCCTCGCTGTATACCCTCAGTATCGGCTCGGTGCCGGAGGGCCTGATGAGCAGCCAGCTCTCGTCGTCAAATATGAATTTCAGGCCGTCGTAGGCCTTCGTATCCACGACCTTGCGCTTGAATATGCTGCGGGCGTTCCTTCCCTGCAGTTTATCGAAGAGCCCCTTGACTACTTTCTCCCTCGTCTTCAGCGGTATCTCTACGTCCTGCCTGTGGTACCTGAACTTCCCGAACTTCTTCTCCATATCGTCGATAAGCGCGAGGATGGGTTTCTTCTTCTGCTGCATCATCTCGACGAGCAGCAGGCCCGTGAGGATGCCGTCCCTCTCCGGAATGTAGTTCTTCACGCCGATGCCTCCGGACTCCTCACCGCCCACGAGCACGTTATCCGTCTGCATCAGTTTTGCTATGTGCTTGAAACCGACCGGCGTCTCGAAGAACTTGAGGTTATAGTATTTCGCTATCTTGTTCATGAGCATCGGGCCGGCTATATTCTTTACGAGGGCTCCCCTCCAGCGCCTGTTCTCTATGAAGTGAAGGGCTATGAGGCACATGATCTCGCCGGGGGTTATGAACCTTCCACCGGGGGCCGCGGCGCCTACCCTGTCGGCATCCCCGTCGGTGGCTATGCCGATATCGTATTCGCCTTCCTTCATCATCGACATGAACTTCGGCATGTTATGCGGAAGCGGTTCCGGCTTCAATCCCTCGAAGGTCGGGTTCGGCTCCGCGTTGACGATGTCTATCGCTACTTTAGTACCCTTCAGAACCTCGGCATGGTAGCTGTTCCCGGCCCCGTGCATCGCCTCGGCAAGCACCTTAAGCCCGCAGTTCCTCAGCAGGTCGAGGTCGAGGTATTTCCTGACGGCCTCGATATATTTCGGCATCGGGTTGATGAGCTCTATCCTGCCGGACTTTATCGCCTCGTTGAGCGGGAGGACCTTCGGTTTATTCCTGGAAAGGAACGCCTCGACCTTTTGCGTCACGGTCTGGTCGGCGGGCGAGCCCTGCGGCGTCTTTATCTTCAGGCCGCTGAAACGCCCAGGGTTATGGCTTGCCGTTATTATGAGTCCGCCGTTCAGGCCCATCTGCCGGATATTGAAACTGGTCGTCGGCGTCGGCGAGGGCCTGTCGGAAAGGTATACTTTTATGCCGTTAGCCGCGAGGACCTCCGCGACTGCCTGGGCGAACTTATCGGAGATGAAACGCGTGTCATACCCGACGATTATCCCGCGCTTCGCCTTGAACTCGCTGTTGAAATATTCCGCGCATGCCTGCGCGACTATACGGAGGTTATCGAACGTGAAATCGTCCGCGATGACACCTCTCCAGCCATCCGTGCCGAACTTGATCGCTTCTTCCCGTCTTCTTGCCTTTGCCGCCATTTTAGGTCTCCTTTGGATGCGCTCCCTCACCCGATATCCAGCGCCTTAGAGATCTCTTTTTCCTGCTTTTTATCTATAGTCCCTATCAATGACATGTTTAATCGTGAATTCTCAAGGACCCTTCCCGCGACCCGTTTTATGTCATCGGGCGTCAGGCCCGATATCCTGCTGACGACCTCCTGCGGAGTGGGTATCTCGCCTTTAGACGAGAGATGCTCGCCCATCCAGAGCATCTGGTCTATCGTGTCCTCGAGGCCGAGGAGCATCTGTCCCCTGTAAAACTCGCGTGCGCGCTCGAATTCGCCCTTCCCGACGTAATCGGACTTGATCCTGCGGAGCTCCTTCATTATGATATCCAGCGTCTTAGCTATATTCCTGTTGTCGAGCCCTGCGGAGATTATGAACGCTCCGGTATCGTGCAGTTTCTTGACGGAGGTCCCTATCTCGTACGCGAGGCCTTTCTTCTCCCTGACCTCGCGGAAGAGCCTGCTCGACATGTTACCGCCGAGTATTATGTGTAAAAGCGTCAGCGCGTACCTGTCCGGGTCGTTCCTGCCGAAGGCGCGCATGCCGATGGCCATATGCGCCTGTTCGGTCTTCTTGGAGAGGACATTGAGCATCGGCT
>JAKLIT010000075.1 GCA_022709465.1 Candidatus Omnitrophota bacterium
AAACCTGCCGTTCATCACGGCCGATGCGGGCGGTCCGAAGCATTTCACGCATACGATAACGCGCGCGAAGCTCGACGACCTCGTGTCGCCGATAGTCAACCGCTGCCGCGCCCCGATGGAGAACGCCGTCAAGGACGCGAAGCTGACGATGAACGACATCGCGAGGGTGATCCTCGTCGGCGGGCCGACGCGCATGCCGATAATCCAGAAGTTCGTAGAGGATTATGTCGGTAAGAAGATCGAGCGCGGCGTGGACCCGATGGAGTGCGTCGCTTTGGGCGCCGCGATACAGGCGGCCGCGTTGAAGGGCGAGATAAACGACATACAGCTGCTTGATGTCACCCCGCTTTCGCTGGGTATCGAGACATTGGGTGGTGTCTTCACCAAATTGATTGAGAGGAACACGACTATACCGACGAGGCAGAGCCAGACGTTCTCGACAGCCGCGGACAACCAGCCGGCGGTCACGGTGCGCGTATTGCAGGGTGAGCGACCGATGGCCAACGACAACGTGGAGCTCGGGCGCTTCGACCTCGTAGGTATCCCGCCGGCGCCGAGAGGGATGCCTAAGATAGAGGTAACGTTCGATATCGACGCGAACGGCATTGTCCATGTCAACGCGAAGGACATCGGCACGGGTAAGGAGCAGTCGATCAAGATAACGGCTCCGAAGAAACTCTCGAAGGAAGAGATCGACCGTATGGTCAAGGAAGCCGAGAAGTTCGCGACAGAGGATACAAAAAAGAAGGAAGAGATTGAAACAGTAAATCAGGCTGACATGTTAGTCTATCAGACTGAAAAACAATTGAAGGATTACGGCGACAAGGTCAGCCAGCAGGACAGGGCAAATATCGAGACTGGCTTGAACGACCTTAAGCAGGCCATAAAGGACAAGAACGTCGACCGCATAAAGAAGTCGATGGAGTCGCTGCAGCAGGCGTCGTATAAACTCGCCGAAGAGATATACAAGGCGAGCGCGCAGAAGGGAGCCTCAGGGCAACCGGGCGCGGGCCAGGAAGGCCCGCAGGCAGGGCCCGAGCAATCCCAGGGCGGCCCCGAAGCCGGTCCCGGACAGGGAGAAGGCAAGAAGGATGATATCATCGACGCCGAATTCCGCGCGGACGATGAGGACAAGAAGAAAAGATAAAGGCGTAGCCGTCCTATTCCTACCCACCCTAGACGGGTGTTGTCCACAGGCATATATTAATATGTGATTGTGGATAAGTACCCGGTAGGGTGGGAGTAAATAAGACGGCAATGCATTACGATTTATGGCGAAGAGAGATTATTATGAGATACTCGGCGTGCAGAAGGGCGCCGGGGCGGATGAGATAAAGAGCGCCTACCGAAAGCTGGCGCTCAAATATCATCCGGACAGGAATCCTACGGACAAGAAGGCCGCGGAAGAGAAGTTCAAGGAACTTTCCGAGGCCTATGCTGTTCTGTCGGACCCGCAGAAGAGGGCGCAGTACGACCAGTTCGGCCATGAGGGCATAGATTCGCGCTACACGCGCGAGGATATCTACCGCGGCGCGGACTTCTCGAGCATATTCGAAGACCTCGGGATGGGAGGCATCGACCTCGAAGATATACTTGGCGGCATATTCGGCGGCGGGCACGGGATGTTCGGAGGGCAAAGGGCGGGCACGGGAGGCAGGCGCCGCGGCTCGGACCTCCAGTTCGACCTCGAGATAAGTTTCATAGAAGCGGCTTTCGGAACGTCAAAAGAGTTCGTAGTGCCGCGCCACGAGATGTGCCAGGCGTGCAAGGGCGAAGGCACGGCGCCCGGGTCGTCCCGCCAGACGTGCTCGAAGTGCGGAGGCAGGGGCCAGGTCCAGTCCTCGCAGGGATTCATGCTATTCTCGCGCCCGTGCGACAAGTGCGGCGGGGAAGGAAGCATTATTACGAAGCCGTGCCCTAAATGCAGGGGCGCCGGCAGGACCGTCGTGGACAGGAAGATAACGGTCAAGATACCCGCCGGCATAGAGAGCGGGATGCGGCTGCGCGTCGCGGGCGAAGGCGAAGCGGGACAGCGCGGGGGACAGCGCGGCGACCTTTATGTCCTCGTTTATGTGAGGCCCCATGAGATATTCGAACGCCACGGCAGCGACATATTATGCGAAGTGCCGATCTCGATGGTAGATGCGGCGCTCGGCACCGAGGTCGAGGTCCCGACGCTCAAGAGCCGGGTAAAGATGAAGGTCCCCCCGGGGACCCAGAGCGGAAAGATATTCCGCCTCAGGGGCGAAGGGATAGCGGATGTCCATTCCGGAGTCCGCGGAGATGAGCATGTCCGTGTGATAGTCGAGACGCCGACGGCGGTCAACGAAGCCCAGAAACGCATCCTCAGGGAGTTCGCCAAAGCCTCGGGCGAAGAGACATTCCCCAAAGCCGCCTCGTTCATGAAGAAGATAAAGAGCTTCTTCAGGTGAACGCATCCCGCAAAGGCAGGTTCCTCAGATCCCTGTTTTTTTGGTTCCCAGTCATAGCATATTGTGTTATAATCTTTATCGGTTCCGCGATGGAAAAGCCGCTCCCGGAGACGGATATCCCGCAGCTCGACAGGTTCCTGCATGCGGTAGAGTTCGGCGGGCTTTGTTTCCTGCTTATACGGGCCCTGAAAGGGAGTTTCCTGGAGATGCCGCGCAGGAAGATGTTCATCATCGCGGTATCCTGCACGATCCTGTACGGCGCCTCGGACGAGATACACCAGATATTCGTCCCCGGCCGGGTCAGCAGCATTATCGACTTATTTTTTGATTCCCTCGGAGCGCTTATAATAGGCCTGATTAAAAAATGACGATAATCAAACCGTTCAACGGTTACAGGTATGATACCCGCGTGACAGGAAAGCTCTCGAAAGTCATCACCCCGCCTTACGACGTCATAAACCCGAAACAACAGGAAGCGTATTACCGCGCGCATCCGGAAAATTTCATCCGCCTCGACCTCGGCAAGAAATACGCGAATGACGGCAGGGACGATAACAGGTATACGAGGGCCGCGAGGGCGCTCGAGGAATGGATAAGCAGAGGCATACTCGCGAGGGACCGCGAACCGTCGATATACGTCTACAGCCAGGAGTATGCGATCGGCGGGAAGAGAAAGGCGCGGCTCGGTTTCATCTCGCTGGCAAAGCTCGAGGAGGACCGCACGAAAGGGTTCCTTCCGCACGAGCGCACGTTCAAAGGGCCCAAGCTCGACAGGCTCAACCTCATGAAAGAGACCGGCGCGAACCTGAGCCCGATATTCTCGATAGTCTTCGACGAAAACAACAAGATAATGGATATACTCAAGCGTGCCTCGAAGGGCAAAAGGCCGGCGATAGATGTCGTGTTCGAGGGGACGAGGAACAGGGTCTGGCGCATGACGGACCCGGCGCTTATCAGAAAACTCGAAGGGCTCATGGCGAAGAAGAAGGCACTGATAGCGGACGGCCACCACCGCTACGAAGTAGCGCTGGAATTCCGCGCCCTTAGCAAGGCAGAACCCGTGAGGGCAGGGGGCCTGCGGCCCCGCGATTACGTGATGATGTATTTCGCGACATCCGACCCGAAAGGGCTCGCGATACTTCCCACCCACCGTATGCTTGAAGGCGTATCCGCCGGGGACTTCCTGAAGAATTCCGGTAAATTAAAAGAATATTTCGATATCATAAAGACCGGCGGCAGGAAAGGGATGCTTGCCTGCATGAAGCGCTGCGGCGGGCACGTCATAGGTGTATACCTCGGCGGAAGGGACTATCTCTGCCTTAAGCTTAATAAGGCCGACGCAAGCCCGTTCATAAGGTCCGATAACTCCTCATACTGGAGGAACCTCGATGTGGTCATATTGCACCATCTCGTCTTCGATAAGGCGCTGGGGCTCAGGGGAGAAGAAGCGGAGAAGGCGATAACGTTCACAAGGGACCCTGAGGTTGCGTTCAAATGGGCGTCCGGCAGGGCCAAGAGGATATCGTTCTTCCTGAACCCGCCGTCGCTTAAGGATATCTATAGCATAGTCAGGTGCCGCGAGCGCATGCCCCATAAGACGACGTATTTCTTCCCGAAGCCGCCGTCGGGCCTCGTAATCAACAAGCTGGAGTGATATGTTCGGAAAACCTAAATATACCATAGTCAAGGTCGCGAAAAAGAAAGATATACCCGAAGGCCTCTGGACAAAATGCGAGGACTGCGGGGACATCATCTATAACAAGGCGCTCGAGGAGAACATGAAGGTCTGCCCGAAATGCGATTACCATTTCGTGCTTACCGCCCACGAGAGGATCGCGATGCTTATGGATGAGGGCAGTTTCGAGGAACGCGATCCCGCGTTGAGGCCGATGGACCCGCTTCTCTTCAAGGGCCCGCGCTCATACGAGGATAAACTGAAGGAGGACCAGCTTGCCACGGGCCTTACGGAGGCCTGCATAAGCGGCAGGGGCTCGATCGAAGGCAAGAGGGTCATACTGGTCGTAACGGATTCGCGTTTCATAATGGGGTCTATGGGGTCCGTCGTCGGCGAGAAGATAGCCCGCGCGACGGAGCTCGCGACCAACCTCCGGCTGCCGCTCGTCATAGTTTCGGGATCGGGCGGAGGCGCGAGGATGTATGAAGGGCTCTTCTCGCTGATGCAGATGGCGAAGACCTCGGCGGCTATAGCGAAACTTCACGAAGCCGGCGTGCCGTATATATCCGTTCTGACCAACCCGACGATGGCCGGCATCATGGCAAGCTTCGCGTCGCTCGGGGACGTGATAATTGCCGAGCCGAAGGCCCTGATAGGGTTTACGGGCCCGAGGGTCATCGAGCAGACGATTAGGCAGAAGCTCCCGCCGGGTTTCCAGCGCTCGGAGTTCCTGCTCGAGCACGGCCTGCTCGACATGATTATGCACCGCAAGGCGCTTAGGTCCGGTATCGCCCAGATAATAGAGTACTTGACCTAATTTAACTTCTGTAGTATCATTGACTTAAATATACTTACTTCAAGGAGGTTCAAATGGCTCAGGTAAGTCTCAGGCACGTCTCTAAAGTCTATTCCGGCAACGTCAGGGCGGTCTCCGACGTAACGCTCGGCATAGAGAACAAGGAATTTGTGGTATTCGTCGGCCCTTCCGGATGCGGAAAGTCGACGACATTGAGGATGATCGCCGGCCTCGAGGAGATCTCCGAAGGCGAGATATATATCGGCGACAAGCTCGTAAACGACGTCCCCGCCAAGGACCGCGATATCGCGATGGTTTTCCAGAACTACGCTCTTTACCCGCACATGACGGTCTATGAGAACATGGCGTTCGGGCTGCGCCTTCGCAAGTATTCGAAGGCGGAGATAGACCAGCGCGTCAAGGAAGCCGCCCAGACCCTCGGCATAGCCAAGTACCTAAACAGGAGGCCGAAGGAACTCTCCGGCGGCGAGAGGCAGAGGGTCGCCGTAGGGCGCGCGATAGTAAGGAAACCGCTCGTCTTCCTGTTCGATGAGCCGCTCTCGAACCTCGACGCAAAGATGCGCGTGCAGATGAGGACCGACATAAACAAGCTGCATACGCGCCTGCAGTCGACGATGATCTACGTCACGCACGACCAGACCGAAGCCATGACGCTGGGTAACCGCATTGTTGTCATGAAAGACGGTGTCGTGCACCAGGTCGCGGACCCGATATCCCTATACGACAAGCCTGTCAACAAGTTCGTCGCAGGGTTCATAGGCAGCCCGCCGATGAACTTCCTTAACGGAAGGCTCATCAAGACGGACGGGAAATTCCATTTCGACGAAGGGACCTTCAAGATAAGGGTGGTCGACGATATGGTACCGAAAATATCGGGTTACGAAGGCAAGGAGGTTATCTTCGGGATACGCCCGGAGGATATTTACGACAAGCTGTTCGTCCAGGAAGCTGCGCCGGAGAATACGGTAACGGCGAGGGTAGATGTTGTAGAGCCGATGGGTTCGGAAGTCTACCTGCATATGGCGACTCCAAAACAGTCTTTCACAGCGCGCGTCGGTGGCCACGATAAGCCCGAGGTCAACCACGATATAGACCTCGTATTCGACATGGGCAAGGTGCATTTCTTCGATAAGGACACCGAGAAAGCGATAGCCTAGTTTGAAAAAAATGAAACTCGTTTCAGGGATACTTGCGATAGCAGGTTTTCTCGTCACGTCTACTCTTATCGTCTCGGCCTGCCATCAATACCCCATAGAATACTGGATATACGGGGTCGTAGGGTCCCTGCTAATACTGATCAACTTCCTCATACTTGCCGCGTGGTTCGCCTTCGGCGAATGGGGGCTCTGGACGTATGTTGCCCTCTCTTCGGTGCTAACCCTTTTCGTCACGCTCGTCACCAACGCGAGGTGGCTCAATATCCAGATACTCGTATTCGTCGCGCTCGGCGTGTTCGTGACGATATTCAAGAACAGCATGGTCTCGTATATCATGTCGATAGACAGGCAGATAGGCACGCTCGAGGAAGAGCGCAACGCGCTGCAGGCGGAATATTCGTACATGCAGGGGACGAACGACGCGCTGAAAGAGAAGGTGATCAGGTACGCGACGCTCAAGGACCTGACCAGCAAGCTCAGCACC
>JAKLIT010000076.1 GCA_022709465.1 Candidatus Omnitrophota bacterium
CGTGGCTCTACGGCGAGCCGAGAGAGAAGGTCAACGAGGCCCTGAACACCCTGGCGGTGTATTACAGGGACCTGCTGGTCTTCAAACTTTCAAAAGACCAGGGCCTGCTTGTCAACCTCGATAAGGCAGCCGACATAGCGCGCGACGCAGAAAAATTCACGGCGGAGAAACTCGAGGGCATACTTGACGCGATCGCCGCGGCGCAGGACGAGATAAAAAGGAACGCGAATATCAAGATCTCGCTCTCCTGCATGCGGCTTAACATAACCTAAGGGGGATAGAATTGTTTGAAGTCATACAGATACGGCTAAGGGAAGGCGGAAAGACACAGTATTTCGAGACGGGCAACACTAAGCCGAAGATAGGCGATACCGTTATAGTCGAGGCGGACAGGGGGCTCGACTACGGCGAAGCGCTCTCCGCCGTCGAATCCGTCCCCAAGCTTACCGGGGAGGAGCCCGTACGCAAGATACTCAGGATCGCCACCGCCGCGGACCTCGACCAGATAAAGAAGAACCGCGAGAAGACGAGGGAAGCGTTCACGACCTGCCAGAAGAAGATACTCGAGCACGGCCTCAAGATGAAGCTCATAGAGGCGGAGTATTCGTTTGACAGGTCGAAGCTGCTCTTTTATTTCACCGCCGACGGACGAGTCGATTTCAGGGAACTAGTCAAGGACCTTGCGCGCATCTTCAAAGCGCGCATAGAGCTAAAGCAGATAGGCGTCCGCGACGAGGCGCGCCTACTGGGCGGGTTCGGCCCGTGCGGAAAGGCGCTATGCTGCGCGACGTTCCTGAAGGATTTCGAGCCGGTCACCATCAAGATGGCGAAGGAGCAGAACCTTCCGCTTAACCCGGCGAAGATATCGGGCGTCTGCGGCAGGCTCATGTGCTGCCTCGGCTACGAGCATAAGCTCTACGTCGAGCTGCTGAGGGGCCTGCCGAAAGAGGGCGACAGGATAAATGCCGAGGGCGCCTCGGGGAAGGTCGTTTCGGTCAACGCGCTGAAGCGCGCCGTGACACTCGATTGCGGCGAAGGAAAGTTCGTCGAGATACCGTGCGGCTGCCCGCAGGCATGTAAACTGCACCTACGGAAAAAATGAATAAATTCTACCTGACGACGTCCATATATTACGTTAACGCGAAGCCGCACGTCGGCCATTGCTATGAGTCGACCGTCGCGGACGCGCTCGCGCGCTACCACCGCCTGAAAGGCGAGGATGTCTATTTCCTGACCGGCACCGACGAGCACGGCCAGAAAGTCGCGAAGGCGGCCGCCGAGGCAAGCATCTCTACGCAGCAGTTCGTCGACTCCGTAGTGCAGCCGTCGATAGAGCTCTGGAAGACGATATCGATATCTTATGACGATTTCATACGCACGACGCAGGAGCGCCATATAAAGGTAGTGCAGGCGGTCTTCTCGAAACTGCACGAGAAGGGCGAACTCTTCGAGTCGGAATACAAGGGCTGGTATTGCGCGTCATGTGAGGCGTTCTGGCCGGAGAGCCAGCTCGTGGAAGGCAACTGCCCCGACTGCAAACGCCCCGTTGAGCAGATTACAGAGACGAACTGGTTCTTCAGGATGTCGAAATACCGCGACTGGCTCGTCGGGTATATCAAGGAGCACAAGGATTTCATAAGGCCGGAGTCGAGGAGGAACGAGATATTGAGTTTCCTCGAACAACCGCTGCAGGACCTCTGCATCTCGCGCCCGAAGAACCGGCTCGAGTGGGGTGTCGAGATACCTTTCTCGACGGACCACGTCTCGTACGTATGGTTCGACGCGCTGCTCAATTATATCTCGGCGCTCGGATACGCGGGCGACGAAACAAAGTTCAGGAAATACTGGCCCGCCGACGTGCAGATAATCGGCAAGGACATAATACGTTTCCATACGGTCTTCTGGCCGATAATACTCCATACGCTCGGAATAGAGCCGCCTAAGACGGTCTTCGCGCACGGCCACTGGCTCGACGCGAAGGGCAGGAAGATGTCGAAGTCGCTCGGCAACGTCGTCGACCCGGTCGAGATGATAAGCAAATACGGGCCGGACCCGCTCAGGTATTTCCTGCTCAGCGAGATACCCTACGGCCATGACGGGCTCTTCTCCGAACAGGCGCTCGTCAGCCGGTTGAACACGGACCTCGCAAACGATATCGGCAACCTGCTGAACAGGACGCTGACGATGATAGAGAAGTATTACGGCGGTAAAGTGCCCGCGCCTGCAGGCACGGCAGACCCCTCAGACGCGGAACTGAAGCAGGTGGCCGCTGCGCTTGGCCAAAAGATGGACGCGGCGATGGCAGGCCTCGATTTCCCGAGCGCCCTGGCGGCCATATGGGAGCTGATAAACAAGGCGAATAAATATATCGAAGTGCAGGCGCCGTGGACGCTGGACAAGCAGGGGAAGAAGGACCGGCTATCCGATGTAATGTATAACCTCGCGGAAGTCCTGCGAATCGTCGCGGTCGCCGTTTCGCCGTTCATACCGGAATCCGCGCAGAAGATGTGGGAACAGGCGGGGATGACAGGGCCGCTTTCCGGCGCGCGCATAGCGGATATCGAAAAGTGGGGCCTCATGGCGCCGGGCACGCAGGTAAAGAAAGGCGCCCCGCTATTCCCGCGCATAGACACCAAGGCAAAATGACGAAGCTTGTAGATACGCACTGCCACCTGGATTTTCCCGAGTTCGACGCCGACAGGGACGACGTAATAAAAAGGGCCAGGGAAGCGGGAATAGAAAATATCATAAATGTCGCGAGCAGCCTCGAGGGTTCGAGGAGGTCCGTTGCGATCGCCGAAAAATATGACTGCATCTACGCGTCCGTAGGCATCCATCCGCACGACGCCGCGGAGATCTCCCCTTCGGCTTATTCCGAGATAAAAGGCCTCGCGAAATGTGATAAGGTCGTCGCTATCGGCGAGGTAGGGCTCGATTATTACAGGAACCTCTCGCCCGCGGATATCCAACGTAAGGCGTTCAGCCAATTCATAGGGCTCGCGCGAGAGACCGGCTTGCCCCTCATAATACATTGCCGGGAGGCGCGCGAGGACCTGCTGCGGATAATGCGGGATGAGGCGGGAAGCCCCGCGGCGATAAGGGGCGTCGTGCATTGTTTTCCCGCCGACCCGGAACTTCTCGACGGGGCGCTTGACCTCGGCATGCATGTATCGTTCACCTGCAACATAACTTTCAAAAACGCTTCGAAACTCCGCGACCTCATACGCGACCTCGTGCCTATGGACAGGATACTCGTCGAGACCGACGCGCCGTATCTCGCGCCGGAAGGCATGCGCGGAAAGCGCAACGAGCCCGCGTTCATGCTGAAGGCCGTCGAGGAGATCGCGAAATTGAAGGGGCTCAAGCCGGAGGACGTCGCGCGAGTTACGACGCTCAACTGCGCGCGGCTCTTCGGCGTCGGCAGCGGCGCCCGCGCATCAGCTATCGTATATCCTATAAGGAACTCGTTATATATAAACCTGACGAACAGGTGCTCGAGCAGCTGCGAGTTCTGTATCACGAAGTCGTCCGACTTCGTGATGGGGCATAACCTGAAACTTTCCGGCGAACCCTCCGCCAGGGAAGTGATTGACGCCGTCGGCGACCCGAAGCTGTACGACGAAGTTGTCTTTTGCGGGTACGGCGAACCTACACTGCGGCTCGACTGCCTGCTCGAAGTAGCCGCAGAGCTTAAAAAAAGAGGGGCCAGCATACGGTTGACCACGAACGGCCACGGAAATTTAATAAACAAGAGGCCTATTGTGGACGGGCTCGTCGGCCTTATAGATCGCGTCAGCGTGAGCTTGAACGCGCCCGACGAGGATACGTATAACAGGATATGCAGGCCCGCGTTCGGGCCGGGCACATACGCGGAGGTAAAGAAGTTCATAGCGGAATGCAGGGACAAGCTCCCGAGGGTGGAGGTCACCTGCGTCGATTACGAAGGCGTGGACATGAAAAAATGCGAGAAGGTCGCGGCAGAAGAGCTGAAGGTCAGTTTCAGGCCAAGGAGGCATAATGTCGTCGGCTGAGGCGGCCAAGGGGTTCATCAGGCGGAACAGGACATACCTTCTCATGCTTGCCGTGATAGTGGCATTCGAGGCGTTCTTTGCCTTCAGTCCGCCAAAAGAGGAAAAGGAGATAAAGGAAGAGAGGAAAGCGCATCGCATGCTGACCGCCGAGGAGATATCGGCGCAGGAGACGAGGATAAAAGAGTTGCTCTCGACGAACAGGCCGCTCGCTTTCGCGCTTTCGGCAAGCACGTTCGCATGCTCGGCCGCGTTGATGTTCGGGCTCGTGCTTCTGGTCAAGCGCCTTACGAGAAAGATGAACGGTTTCGCCATAATGCCTGCGATAGGCACGACACCCGACGTGAAATGGGGCGTCATAGACATATTCAGGATAGCAGTCGTCTTTTACTTCCTCGGATATATCCTCCAGGGCGCGGAGATGGCCGCCGCATCATTGGCCGGTATCAAAGACCCGGACGAAAAGCTGTTTATGGTCCTGAACGCGACGCTGATGGATATCGTCGGAGTTCTGATAGTGCTGTATTTCGTCTTCCGCAAATACAACGGCGCCGCCGCGGACCTCGGATTGGACGCCAAAAATATCGTGAGGGATATCAAGATAGGGCTCGGCGGGTACATGATGCTAATCCCCGTCCTTGTCATAATAATGGTTTTCGTGCTGCTCGGGCTCAGGATAATGGATTACGAGCCGCCGGAGACGAGGGCGCTCGAGATATTGTACGAGACGAACCGCCCAAAATTGCTCTTCGTGCTGACGGGGCTCGTGACGGTCCTCGGGCCGGTGATGGAAGAGCTGTTCTTCAGGGGGTTCGCTTATCCGGCGGTCAAGAAGAAGATAGGCGCGCGGAACGCCATTATAGCCGTCTCGCTCATATTCTCGCTTCTCCACCTTAACATCGTATCTTTTTTCCCGATATTGGCGCTCGGCGTACTGCTCGCGTACCTCTACGAGAGGACGGGCTCGATAATCCCGTGCATCGCGGTGCACGTTGTGCATAATACGGCCGTAGTGTTTTTCGTGTTCCTTTATAAGATGATCGCGCTTCCGAGGTAGTCCGGCATGCCTTCAAAGGTATCCATAACAAGGGCTTCTTCCTATGACGGCGCCGAAGTACATGCCGCGGTCAGGGAAGCTGTCGAGCTGCTCGGGGGCATGGCGGCTTTCGTCAGGAAGGGCGAGAGGATACTGCTTAAACCGAACCTGCTTTCCGCCAGGCCGCCCGAATCGGGCGTATGCACGCATCCGGAGGTGGTGCGGGCTGTGGCACGGCTGGCAAAGGAGGCGGGCGCGGAACTTTATCTCGGCGATTCCCCCGGCGGGCTCGGTTACAAGAACGCCGGCTCCACATACGAGGCGTCGGGGATGACGAAGGTCTGCGCGGAGGAAGGCATCAGGCTCGTGGATTTCGACGCCGCGCGCAACATCAACGGCATGCCGATATCGTCCTGGGCCAAGGACGTCGACGGGATAATCACCGTCCCGAAGATGAAGACCCACGACCTCATGACGCTTACGGGCGCCGTGAAGAATTCATACGGCCTCGCCGTCGGGCATTTCAAGGCCGACTGCCATCTGAAAGCGCCGATGCCTGCGGATTTCGCGGTCCGGGCGGTAGACGTCTTTGAGACGGTGGTGCCGCGGCTCGCGGTCATGGACGGGATAATCGCGATGGAAGGCGACGGACCCGCCGCGGGCACGCTGCGCAACGCCGGGTTGGTGATCGCGGGGAATGATTGTGTCGCGTGCGACGCGGTATTCGCGCGTATTGCGGGGCTAGACCCGTTGAAACTGCCGATCATAGCGGAAGCGTACAGGCGGAAGCTCGGCGAGGCGGGCCTTTCGAATATCGAAGTCCTCGGCGCGCGCATTGAAGACGTAAGGATACGCGATTTCAAATTGCCGCGGACATCCGTTGTCATGAAAGTGCCGAAGCCCCTGCTTAAGTTCATGACAAAGGCGATAAGGTTTTTGCCGCGGATAAATGATAGAATATGCAGGAAATGCCGGATATGCGAGAAGAGCTGCCCGGCGAAATGCATAACGATAACGGATAAGGGTTCGAGGATAGATTACCGCAGATGCATCAAGTGTTTCTGCTGCCACGAGCTGTGCCCCTACGACGCGATATCGGTGAGGCGCAGCTTGCTGGCTAAAATCATAAGGTAGATAAATGGCCATACAGACGATCAAATGGAGCGGGGACTCTATCAAGATAATAGACCAGACGCTGCTGCCCGGGAAACTCGTATACCTGAAATTCCGCGACGTGAAAAGTTTCTGGCACGCGATAAAGAAGCTGCAGGTGCGCGGCGCCCCGGCGCTCGGGGTAGCGGCGGCATACGGCGCCTACCTCGGCATCAGGGGC
>JAKLIT010000077.1 GCA_022709465.1 Candidatus Omnitrophota bacterium
GTCCCGGACTTAAGCTTGTTCGGGTCCTTGATCCTTTCCTTGTTTAACTCGTAAAGGTATTTCCACCTGTTCGCCTTGCCAAGCTCGGCCCTGGCAATCGATGAGAGTGTATCCCCCTTCTTTACGATATATTCTTTCGTCGAGACCTTCACCTTGCTCTCGACCTGCTTTTCCTCTTCGATCACGTACTTGTTCTCATCGACCTTCGTCGCCTCGGAGATCTCCGCGGGCGCTTCTCCCGTGTAAGGTATCATGACCTCCTCTACCTCCGCGATCATGAACTGGGCGTTGCGGTCCTTTTGCATGCCTACGAGGTCGGTTACATGGGCTACCGCATCGAGCTTGCCGCGGCTTACTATCTTTATGCACGATTCATCGATGCCGCTGTCTATCATGAACTTCCTTACGGCTTCCGCTCGCTTACGGCCCAGCTTCTCGTTGTATTTCTCGCTTCCGCGGATGTCGCAATTGCCGGTTATCAGTATGCTCGAGCCCTCGTTATGCTTGAGCGTCCATACGGCGCTTTCGAGTATCTTCTTCGCGTCATCCCTGAGAGAGGCCTTGTCGTAATCGAAGTATATCTTCACGTTCTTCAGGATCTTCTTTATAAGGAGAGACGGCCTTAATTCCTGCGGCTTAGGCGGAGGCAGTTCCTCGGACCTGTAATCGAATATGAGCTTATAGACGTAGATATAGCCCCTGTTGCCCCACGGCGTGGAGGTGCCGGGCTCTTTTGGCATCCACCAGTACCCGCCCATATTGGCGTCCTTAACGGGCGAGGGCTGGGCATCGGTAGGCCACCATTGGAACTGCTTCTGCATCTCCTGCAGCTGCTGGTCCCTCTTGGCGATCCTGTCCTGTTTGCTGATGAACCAATCTAACGCGAAAAGGGTATTGGCACAGAGTATGAGCGAAACGAAGATTGCGATACGTAAAAAAGCGGTATTTTTCATCGGGTCTGCCTCCTGACCGGGTTTAACAGTGTGACCAGTAAATTATACCCGTAAAACGGCAAAATCCCAAGCAAATTTTTAATGCGAATGCTCACCCATCACGATCTTAGCCAGGAGCATAAGTCCGATACCGAGGATAAAGGCCGCCAGCGAGATGAACGCCCTTCGCTCGCTCTTTTGCTTATGGAGTTCCGGGACTAGATCGGAGGCGGAGATATAAATGAATCCGCCGGCTGCGATAGGAAGAAGGACTCTTGAGAATCCCCCGATCTTATCCGCGAAAAAGAACCCTATTACAGTTCCTGCAATGCAGACCGATGCCGAGATGAAATTATATAACAGCGCCTTCATCTTGCTGAACCCCCCGTATATCAGCACGCCAAAATCGCCTATCTCCTGCGGTATCTCGTGCAATACTATGGCGAAGGTGGTGACCAGGCCGAATTGTACGCTGACAAGGAAGCTCGCGCCGATTATAAGTCCGTCTATGAAATTATGTATGCCGTCTCCGACCAGGTTTAGGTAAGAGAACGCGTGAATATCGCATACGCCGTTGTGGCAATGGCGCCATTTGAAATACCTCTCCAGGATGAAGAATAATATAAAACCCGCGATCACATATATGAATACCGTGTGGGCGTCGTCCCCTTTTTCGAGGGATTCGGGGATAATATGCAGGAACGCGCCCCCGAGTAGGCCTCCGGCGGAAAAACCTATCAGAAGGACCAATATCTTTTCCAGTATCCTGTCTTTGAATAAGAGTGTCAGAATCCCGATCAGGGATATTGCGCTTACCACCACTCCGGCACCTATTGCCCACCATAATGCGCTCATCTTGATTCCCCCTTCTAGAAGTCCACCTGTGTCCTTAAACCGTATACGAAAATGTCATCCGTATCGTCGGCGATATCCTTGCCGAACGGGTCCCAGATATACTGGAAATCCGGGCTTATCGATAGGTGGTCGTTTATGTGTATCCTGTAATAGGCCTCGAAATGGCCTTCGCTTTTCGCGTTCCATTCAGGGTCAGAGGACTTCTTGTAGTCATCGGAAGGTATCGCCTGCCCGACAGCGAGGCCGATGACATCGTTATCCCTGCGCCAGGGCTTGCCCTCCACCTGCAGGCCCGCGCTCCAGGAATGCTCCAGCGAATAGTTCAGGTCTCCCGCTGCCATAATATCAGGGTTATATACCTTCGGGTCCTGCCATCCGTAGCGCGCGAAGAGTGTCACGGTATCATGGACCTTCTGGTCAAAGCTCAAACCGAAGCCGCAGGAATCCTCCTTCTCCTCGGCGGGATCGAGCCATTTGGTGTGGCGGGAATTGTTCGACCAGCCGAGAAGCCTGTAGTTGCCGGGCAGGCCGAAGAACTCTGTCTTGAATGTGACCTGGCCGATGTTGAAGAGGTTATCGCCGATGTCATCCCAGTCGCTGTCGCCGTCGAAGACGCCATAGTTGAGTTCGAGCCAGTCGAACGGCATCACCGCCGCCCTTATAGCGACCGTATTATCCGGGAACTCTATCGCGGGGTTGCTGCGGAATATATCGCCAAGGAACTGGGTCGTCTCGTCGTTGGCAACCTCGTTGGTATCGAAGTAGACCGTCGGGTCGAGCTTACCGAATGTTACCAGGGCCTTGTCGTTGAAGAGCCCCTGCTCGTACCAGATCTCGGAGACAACGACATGCTCGTCATCATTGGCGTCGGAGTTGACGTTGCTGTATAACGACAGATCGTTGGTCAGGCCAGCGCCCTGGCCGGCCTCGAGATGGATAAAGGCCTGGCTGTTGAGCCCCTCGAACTCCTTCGATATGGTGATATCCTCGGAGAACGAGGCGTCCGCCTTGCCCTTCTTCTTTTCTTCGGTCGCGTTCGTATTATCGGTGCCCTGGACTATCATCGTAGCGCCTGCGCCTATCTCAAGGCCCGCCGCCTTGATGGCGGGAACACCCGTCTCGCGATGGAGCTTTTCGTCCATCTGCTTGAACTTTGCTTCGTAGTCGGTTATCTGCTGCTTCTGGTCGGACAATTTCTTCTCAAGCGCGTCCACCTTGGCCTCAAGCTCTTTTATCTTCTCCATAATAGCAGCTTCATCGGCATGCATATTACCGGAAACACACATCAGTACGGCACAGGAGAACACAACAATCGGCAAGCGCATTTTAGCATCCTTCCTTATTTGCATCTTTCGCATAATCCCCCTATCTGCATCGTATGCGTCTCAGCGACGCACTTCAGTTTATCCCTTATGAAACGCGATACTTCCTCGAAATTGCAGTATTCCACCTCTTTTACTTTCCTGCATTTTTTACATATGAAATGGTGGTGATGGCGGTTTTCGGGCATGCTGCAGATTGAATAATGAAGTTTCCTGTCTTCTGATTGGACTTTAGCGAGGACCCCTATCCTTTCCAGCTCATCAAGGATGCGGTAAACCGTAGGAAGGCCCAGCTTCGGGATCTTTTTCCTGAGCAGGCCGCGGACGCGGCGGGGGCTCAGGCTCGCGCCTTCCCGGAGGAAGAGGCCAATGACCGCCCTCCTGTTAGGGGTATTCTTGAGGTTGTTCTCTTTTAGTTTTTTAAGCAGCGTGTCCATATCGTAAATAGAAATGTATTCTATTTACGGTATTGTAGATATTGCGGGCGCCTATGTCAAGCATATTCCTTGCCGCTTGCGTGCTATAAGACCATCGGGTTGCCTGCGCCCATCCTCATGAACCCTTCACCGAACTCCTCTTCCAATATCCGTTCGGCGCTGTTCCCGGTACAATGGCACGGCGCCACCTTTTTTACGCCAAGATCCTTTAGCCCTTCAGCGACCTCCCTGACGGTCTTATCATGCCTGCCGTACAGATGGAAACCCCCCGCTACAAGGGATACGTCCCTTTTGAAATAGCTGTTTGCATGCTCGACCATCCTGATTATACCGGGATGCGCGCAACCCGTCATCATATTAAGGCCGTCATGCGTTTTGATCACAAGCGCCTGTTCAGGCATGAATTTTCCTTTGTAATAGCCGGCGACCTGCCCTGTGGTGAATACGCCGTCCGATATTTCCAGGAAACATGCTGTTTCCACCAGACGGTGTCCGCGCAGGTGCACGGACGCCTTGAACTTCAGCCCGAAATCAGGGCAGCCGTAGACAACCGCGCGCGGGCAGGCATCAAGCAATGCGCGCAGGCCCCCCTTATGGTCCCAATGGTCATGCGATATCACGACCTTCTTGATGTTGCCGGCCGGTATCCCCATATTCCTCATATTATGGAGAAGCCACGCACCGTTCTCCCCGGTGTCAAAAACGACATTCTCACCGACTAGAAAAGAGACGCCCCAGCCGGTCCGCAACCCGGCGATAGCTGTCTTTTTATCGAAAAGCGGTATTATCCTCATCTTATTTAAAGGACTTTCCCCTTCGAAGCATAGTCTCGGCGGTACTTATCGGCGTTACCGCCCTCTTTTCGGCGCGATAGACCGACATTGCCTCCAACCCGCCAAAATGGGCTTCTATCTGCCCCATTTCCTGCTCCGTTACTATCGTCGACTCGCAATGCCTCAACGGGGTGTTCAAATAGACCCTGTCCGGGGATATCTCCCTGCATAGGGACGCGATCTCCCCGGCATATCCACGATTAGCTGCGGTGAACATTATTTGCAGTTCAACGCTCCCTTTGAAACGTTTCCTGAAATCCTTTAACCCTGAAACAACGGCATCGAATTTTATCGTTTCCATGGGCCTGTTCATATCTTCAAAAAGCGCTTTTGAATGGGCGTCGAGTTTAGCGATCACGATATCCGCGCCCATAAGGTCCTCCTGAACATCATCCCTGCACAACAGTGAAGAATTAGTGATTACCGCTATCTTCTCTTTTCTTGCCTTCCTTACGGCCCTTATCATCTGTCCCAGGTTCTCAGCGAGTGTCGGCTCCCCCCTTCCGGAAAATGTTATGAAATCGGCTTTAACATCCCCGATGGAACGCAACTCTTTTATTATTTCCGCGGTCTCTACGAATCTTGTCCTGCCGTCCGTAAATGAGTCCGTACGCCCCAATTGGCAATAGACGCAATCATAGGTGCATATCTTCGTCTTTTCGGATATGGGGTCTATGCCAAGGGACGCCCCCAGCCTCCACGAAGATACCGGGCCGTACACATATTTTAGCGGTTCTCTATTTTTTCCCATATGGCCCTTATCTCCGACGAAACATCATTTTTCATATGATCTACGGCCGGAATGCGCTTGACTATCGACCTGCTGACTTCGGATGAAAACGGTATGTGGCCCAGCAGGCCGATATCATTTTCCAGGCAAAATGATTCTATCTCCTGCAGGTTCCTGATATTGATGTCATATTTATTCACGACCACGCCGGCTTCTATCTTGAAATGGCCCGTGAGCTCGAGGACCCTCTTGAGGTCGTGTATCCCAGAAAGGGTCGGTTCCGTCACGATGACTGCGAGATCCGCGCCCGAAAGTGACGCTATTACCGGGCATCCAATGCCGGGAGGGCCGTCGACTATTATGTGGCCGCAACCTTCGGCCTCGGCTATCTCTTTTGCCGCCCCCTTTATTTTTGCGACGAGTTTTCCGGAGTTTTCCTGAGCTATCCCCAACTTGGCATGGACCATTTTACCGTACCCGGTGTCCGATATGAACCATTCGCCGCATACGCGCTCTTCCATATTTATCGCGCCTGAAGGGCATATGCGGGAACACAACCCGCAGCCCTCGCATGACAACGCGTCTATTGAAAATTCCCTGCTTACTGCCCCAAACCTGCAGTACCTCAGGCAATTCCCGCATCCGGTGCACTTGCTGCTGTCGATTTCCGCCGTATAGCCGCTGCGGAATATATGCCTTTCCCTTATCTTTGGCTTGAGTATTATATGGAGGTCCGCCGCGTCAACATCGCAGTCGACCATCACTTTATTCCGCGCGAGGGACGCGAAGGAAGACGTAAGGACCGTCTTGCCTGTGCCTCCCTTGCCGCTTATGACCACTATCTGCCTCATCCAAGGGCCCCATTTTTTATCGCGTTATATATTCCCCGGAACATATCTTTCCATAGCGGCTTTTCCCCCACAACCGCCTTTCCTTTGGAGTAAAGAACCGCCACTTCCTTGTCAAAAGGTATCCTTGACAGTACGCGTATCTTATTCTTTTCACAATAATCGCTTACGTTATCATCCCCGATATCCGACCGGTTTATGATCACACCGTAAGGTATTCCAATCTCCTTGACTGTCTCAACGGCGAGTATGAGATCATTCAATCCGAACGGGGTCGGCTCGGTCACGAGGATACAGTAATCGCTACCCTTTATCGCGGTTATCACCGGGCACGATGTGCCGGGGGGCGCGTCTATTATTACGGTCCGGGTGGGGTTGATGAATTCCC
>JAKLIT010000078.1 GCA_022709465.1 Candidatus Omnitrophota bacterium
CGGAGGGGAGGGGAAGGTCTTCGGTGAAACATGTGTTTATCGCGGCGAAGACCGGCGAGTAATATTTGAAATAATCGCTGATCCCGTTCCATCCCTGGGCAGCCCTGTTCTTTTCGTATTCAAGCATCAGGTAGCCGCTTATGTTCCACCAGGGTATCCTGTCGTATCCCGATGACATTCCCGCGCCGTAGAACTCCATGAACTCGGAAGCAAGGGCTTTCGGGCCGGCCTTTATATCGTTCGCCCCGGCCTCTATAACGAGTTTTGCGAGGAACTCATAAGCGATGTCGAGCTTCATCTTGCCGGGTGTCTGGTCAACCAGTATGCGGACCTGGCCCTCGGCATACCCCATATCACGGTAGGTGGTCTCCACGACTCCGGATACAAACCCGTCCGGAAGGTCGAGTTTCTCCTTGTGCCATGAGTCAGACATCCTGAACTCGTCATCGAAATAATCGAATAGCTCCGCTATTCCGTCGAAGCCGGCCTTATAATATATCAGGGTAAGGTAGCCGCTCTTTTCCCACCACGGTTTCTCGCGCATACCCGATGAGACGCCGGTTTCGTATATCTGCGTGAATTTCGAGGCGAACTCAGCCGGGTCGACGTCTATGCGGTTGGCTTTCGCATCGAGCATGAGGGAGGAGAGCCAGATGTATCCGGTCATCTCCTTGCCGGCATCCGACTGTTTCTCTATGCGTTTTTCTATTTTTGATATCATGCCCGCGTTCTCACGGGGAGATAAGCGGGGATCCTCAAATATGCCCTTTTGCCTCAACTCGTTGTTGAACATCACCTCGTTGATTGTTTTTTCATCAAGGATGACGCCCTGCGCCTTGAGCTCAGCGGCTTCTTCAAGCTGCGGCCCGAGGTAATCCATATAATCGTCCATGCTCCAGCCGTATCTCTTGGCCATGACGTAATAGGATACGGCAAGATATTCGCCGATGCCTTTGGCCCTGATGCCGTCCTTAAGGCCGGGGTATTTGCTGCCGACCCTGTCCCATATCTCGACGAGGTAGGCCCTGAGCTTGTCGGCGATCTCCTTGATCTCGTAGTTCGAGGGCTTGCCTTCGTTGCCGAGCGTCTGCCATGTGTCGAGCGCCATGCGGTAATCCGACATGATGCAGATGAGCTTGATGTCGCTCCTCTCGTAATCGACCTTCTTGACGCCTTTCTTCCTGTAATCATAGAGGAACCTGTCCCTGTTGACCTTATACATCTCGCCCGGGACGGAGGTCTTATACCAAGCGTAATTCACATAATCGAAACCGAGGTATTCCATCACCTCTTCCGTGGACATGCCGTTCTTCATTCCGGTCACGATAAGATATTCGAGTTTTCCCTGTTTCCCGGCGACGACGGTCTCGACGATGCCGAGGATAGTTCCGTAAGGGATCTGTGTGGCCGGGATGATCTTAAGGACCGGCACATAAAAGGTGACCGTGCCAAGCAGCTGGAAAGCGTTCTTTGCGGGTTCCGGCACAAGCTGGAACGGTTTCAGCGGGACAGAAGGGTATTTCCTGCGGAACTGCGGCATCCTATCGTATTCCGCGAAGAACCTCCTGAGGTTCTCCTCGTTAACTTCGAGCCCCGAATAATACAGCGAGAGTATGCCCCTCTGGAGGTATTCGTAGCGTTTCCAGATGCCCCGTTTCCTGGCGAAATCCGCATTCCAGTATTTCTTGGTGTCTTCCCATTTGAAGACCTCAGCGATATCCTTCATGGACATTCCCGTCTCGCGGCTCGTTTCGAACCAGAACTGCCCGGTCAACGGGTCCAGCACATTGAACCACGGGTATTCCTTACCGTAGCGCGCTATCATCCCGAGACCTTCGGCCCTGTCGAGGGCCATTATAGCCATGCCCGCGATGTTGAATTTCAGGGAAAGGGCTATCTTGGCTCCCGCGAGCGCTGTAGAGGCGAGCAGGCGCCGTTTTCCCATCTTGTCAGACGCGTCGAAGAAATTCCTGAATGCTGTCAGGTCGCTTAACTCCGGTTCTTCGAGAGGTGATATTGCCTCGCGCACGAGAGGGGGGACCGCATCCCTGGCAGACGGTTTCAATATCGGTATGGCTACCGAGAGCTTCTCCTGGACCGGAAGCACCTCCGCAAGCAGTCTCGTCTTTCCCTCGCGCGACTTCAGCACGGGGGCCAGTTTACTGTCGACGACCTTATCAGGAATATAGAACTCTATCTTCCTGAGATCGGCGCGCATCTTATCGAGAAGGGCCTCTTCCTGCGCGGAATAGCTGAACTTCTCCCTTGATTCCGGGAGGACTAACTTAATCATGTCGTGTTTGTTGTGGCTCGGAAGGCCCTTGAGGGCTGAGAGCATTATAACGAGAAGCAGGGACGCGGAAGCGATTATATAGGCCTTTTTCAGTTTTTCGCGGGACGTGAGGCTGTGCGGGTCGAGGTCCCTGACCTTACCGATGGCCGCGATGGCATAGCGGCCGAACATGAGCGAGCCCGCCCACGGCAGTATGCCGAATATCCCGAATACGGTCATCGGCGCTATCCCCGTGATTATATATATGGCCGCTATCGACGATATTATCAGGCCCATCTTCTGGGCTTCCTCGATCTTAATGTCCCTGAACTCGTTTTTCGTTATCCTGCCTTCAAGCTCCATGAGTGACAGCGTGCTCGATGTCTTCCACTCGGGGACCTTATTTGCCTTCTCGGATTTATATATCGAGTACGAAAGCAGGGGTTTTATGACGGTCAACTGCAGGGACGAGACGGTCGTCTCTATCGTCTGCAGGACGCTGTCGAAGAACTGGTCTACGAGCTCTATCGCGAAGGCACCCGGGCGTATGGGACGCCCTTCGGCGCGGGACCTGCGGAATATGTACCTTACGGGGTCTATGAACCTGTGCACGAATATGATACCGAAAAATGAGAGCGCCAGCGTCAGGATGTAGGCGTTTGAATTCGTAGGCACGATAAGGATAAAAGGGAATATCCACAACATGCACATCAGTATTATGAAACAGAACAGCATCGGGTCGGAGAGCAGCCTTCCGATAGCCCAGCTTAAGTGCCACTGGTGGTAATATGTGAGCAGTTTCCTGTAGGAGATCAGCGTCCTGATGGCCTGGAAATCCCCGATAAGCCACCTGACGTCGCGTATGATGTACGTGACGAAATGCAGCTGGTCGCGCTCGCCGACCGCGACGGAATTATTATAGAAATTCGCCGTATATTTTATTATTTCGTCCATCCCCGCGTCCTTCAGGTGGTGGAATTTCCTGACGAAGCGGTATTCGCCGGTGTTGATATCGAAATGGTACAGCCAGACGTCCCCGGCCGCGTCATTTTCAAGCTTTATGAACCTTGTCGTGTCTGCGAGGTCTATGCGCAACACGACGGCGCCGAACTTCTCGAGGACCCTGCTGACGATAAACCTTCTCGCGCCGAGCAGGCCTTCGCAGTTCCTGCTGAATATCGATTCCTGCCAGTCGTGGGAAAGGACTTTTGCCGGTGAAAGGGTTTCCGGTTTGAAGACCCTTTCGTAATATACTTTTGTCCTCGTAAAGCCCTTCCCGAAGAAAGCGCGCTCCTTACCGTAGATGCCCGAGACGACCTTCATGTTTATCTCGTTCTCTATGTCGCGCTCGTTCTTCATTATCTTCCAATAGATGCTTTCCTTGGCGACGCCGTTCAAGTAGGGGGGAGTTATTACGATATGCGGTTGCGCTATGACTATATGGCCGTTGTCGGGATGGAGCATTATCGCGAGTGCCTTCTCGAGCTCGCCCGGATAGAGCTCGTTCTTGTCGTCCATGATGACGCAGAACTCCGAGATCCTCTCCTGGTCGATCTCTACGTCGTCGCCGCGCAGTATGCGTTCCGCCGCCTCATCAGGGGCGCATTGCTTTATACCGAGCGCCTTCACGAGGTCGGTCGACCAGACCCTGCAAAGCAACGGTTTGTTCCTGTTCTGGGTGAACTCAAAACCTTCGTCGGTAAAAAGATACGGTTTCGACTGCCCGGTGTTCATGAAATGCATCAGGTTGCCTATGCCGCCGACCTTCCCGGCGAACCCGCCGGCCTTTATCATGCCTAACTTTGTATTGTCGAACCATTCGCTCTTAGACCTGTTCAAGTAAAGGAAATCAAGGTTCGAATAGGAATATTCCGACGAGAATTCGCGCAGCCGCTTGACCTCATATTCTATTATCTTGTCGTTCTTCGTGTCCGACCAGAAAGTCATCACGAGCTGGATGCGCTTGCCGAAAGTCTCGAGCGTGGGTTTTAACGCGTCGATCGTCTTCCTGAAATAAAATATCGCTATCTCGGCGTCCGATTCGTTATCGCTCCTCTTGGCGGTTATATAGGATATCTTGAGGGGTTTCTCTTCGGTGTAGTTCGCGTTTATATATTCGCCGAGCTCGGGAAGCATCTTGTGCCCGGGGACGCTGACGAGGAGGCTGACAATGAACAGGGATATCTTATGGGAGGGTTGCCAGGATATGTAGTAGGTGATGCCGAAGCAGAGGGCTATCCAGACGAAGGTGATAGCGGGCATGTGCGGAAGGCCCGGGAAACCATAGACGGTAAGGGTGGGGACGATGGCGACGAGCGAAGCGAAGAACAGCCGTAGGGAACGCGTAAGGCCTTCATAGAGGTGCGCATCGGGCCCTTTGACGAACGGCGGAGGGATAAGGATATCCCTGTTCTTGCGCAGCTGGTCCATCAGAAGGACCGCCTTGCGGTAACGGCCGAAGTCCCGCAGGTTCTTTACGGCGTCCCTGTATTCGGGGTAGTTGTCGAGCTCCCGCGTGAATTTTCCGAGGAGGCTCAGTTCATGGTCTCCGAGCCGGTGCCCTATGATCCTGCGGGATAGCAGCTCCGGGGGCACGACAAGTTTTTCGGCAAGCGCCGCGACGGCTTCTTTTGCTTTCGATCCGTCGTTTGCCCTGACCGCATCCCTGAGTTCCGAGAAGATCTGCGTATAATCGGTAAAATCGCTTATGCTGCTGGCTTTCCTTATGTCTTCCTCGAAGACGGACATGAAATCATGCAGCAATTTTGACTGCACCTCAAGGCGTTTCTGCCTGAGGGTGGAGCATAGGGCGGCTTTGCGTTTTTCGAGGGAAGAGATCTCGCGGAGTACGGCAGCGTCCGTATTCCTGTCGTCGGATTGGTCATCTTCTACGGACCCGTAAAGGCTCGCGAGCCTTTTATCTATGGAGCGCGTCTCCCGTTCGTAGCTTTTGGCGAGCCATCTCGTATCGCGGTAGATTATCTCGGCGAGGGCCTTCTTGACGATTATCTCGGACATCACGAAATTGTGCTGTCCCGGGGTGGCGTACCTGAACCTTCCTCTTTTCAGGTGCCCGAATTTTTCGAGCAGGCGGGTGACGGCGAAAGGCCAGAGGTAACCGGGGCGAGGCAGTTCCTGCAGGAAATCAGTCAGTTGCTTAGATATCCTGGAGAGTTCGCTCCGGTCGTTTGCCATTTAGATATGTTTGCCGATGTCGGCGACTTTCGGTTTGGCAAGTTTCTCGAAATCGGAATATTTCATCTTGACGGTGTCGGTATGCGTGCCGCCGTTGAAGACGATCTCGACATCTTCCTTGAGTATCTTGTCGGAGACCGTGTCGAGCCCGAAGAGGGCGCCGAATGGAGGCATTGCGCCGGGCTTGTAGTCGGGAATGGCTTTTTCGATGTCTTTCTCAGTGGCTATCTTGACCGATTTGCACTTCAGGGCCGACTTGAGTTTCTTGAGGTCTATAAGGTGGATCGCCGGAAGGACCGCCAGGGCGAAACCCTTATCCGTCTTCACGAGGACGGATTTAATGACCTGCTTGCCGGGGACTTCCTGCGCTGCCGCTATTTCCTGCGCGGTATACGCGAGCTTGTGCTTCAGGGCCTTGTACTTGACTTTATTCGAGTCAAGGTACTTCTTGAGCTTTGCGGGAATCGCCATGTCAGGACCTCCTTTGTGCGGATTAGGTTGGTGCCGAAGGAGAGATTTGAACTCTCAAGACCTTGCGGTCACTGCGCCCTGAACGCAGCGCGTATGCCAGTTCCGCCACTTCGGCAAATCTATTCCTTTACGAACCACATCTTGTCGCGATATTCCTGGACCATCCTGCAGGTGTTGAAGTAATGGCTTTGTTTGATACAGTTTATCATAATATCGATCCATTTTGAACCGGTATTAAGGT
>JAKLIT010000079.1 GCA_022709465.1 Candidatus Omnitrophota bacterium
TTCATTAGCACGATATCGCGATGGGGCCCCTTATCTCCGCCGAGGACCGCAAGCGCGATCTTCACGTTCTGCGAGATATCGCCGCCCTTGAGGTCTCCGGGCTTCGCCATCCTTATCCCGAACTCCTTAGGCGTTATCTCATAATTCGTGACGTTGCCATCCCTGAATTCAGATATCTGCGTCGAGTCCGTCGTCGTCACCTCGTCGAGCCCGTCATCGCCGTGCACGACAAGCGCGTGCCTGGAACCGAGACGGCCGAGCGCCTCGGCTATCGGCCTCGTAAGCTTATAATCGTAAATGCCGAGAAGCTGGTGCGTAGCGCTAGCCGGATTGGTCAGCGGCCCGAGTATATTGAATATCGTACGGATGCCTATCTCCCTTCTCGGCCCGATAGCGTACTGCATCGCCTTGTGCAGCATAGGAGCGAAAAGGAACCCGATGCCTATCTCATCGAGGCATTTCGACACGGCATGTTCTTGTGCCTCTATATTCACTCCGAGGGCCTTGAGCAGGTCCGCGCTGCCGCATTTTGAGGAGACGGAGCGGTTGCCGTGCTTTGCTACAGCGATACCGGCGCCGGCCACTACGAATGCGGAGACGGTGGAAATGTTGAACGTCTGCAGTTCATCACCCCCTGTCCCGCAGGTGTCCAGGATGACAGGGTGCCTTGTCTTTATCTTCGTCGCGTGCTTGCGCATGACGGAGGCGGCGCCTACTATCTCATCGATCGTCTCGCCCTTCATCCGCATAGCGGTAAGGAAGGACGCTATCTGCGACGGGAGCGCCTGTCCCGTCATTATCTCCTCCATCGAAAGCTCTATCTCGGGCTTTGTGAGGTTCTCTGACCTTACAAGTTTCGCGATCGATTCTTTTATCATTCCGAGAGCTCCAGGAAGTTCTTAAGCATCCTTTTTCCTTCCGCGGTCAGTATAGATTCCGGGTGGAACTGCACTCCCCATACCGGGTATTTCCTGTGCCTGAGGCCCATTATTTCTTTTTCCTTTGTATGCGCGGTGACTTCGAGGCAGTCAGGAAGGGACTTCCGTTCCACTATGAGCGAATGGTACCTGATGGCTGCGAACGGGTTGCGCAGCCCCTTGAATATCTCCTTGCCGTTATGGTAGATCGGGGATGTCTTGCCGTGCATGGGCCTTGACGCCTTTACGACGCGGCCTCCGAAGACCTCGCCGATACACTGGTGGCCCAGGCATACACCGAGTATCGGCACCTTTCCCGCGAATTCGCGTATGACGGAGTTTGATATACCCGCGTCTTTAGGGAACCCCGGCCCGGGAGATATTATGATGCTCTTCGGTCTGAGGCCCGCGATGGCCTTCACCGATATCTTGTCGTTTCGGGCCACTTTAAGCGCCTGCCCCATCTCTCCGAGGTATTGGACGAGGTTATAGGTAAAGGAATCGTAATTATCGATCATAAGGATCATCTAAATAATCCCCTTCTCTGCGGCCTCTATCGCCTTTATTGTGGCTTTGGCCTTATTTACGGTCTCCTGGTATTCCTTCGCGGGATCGGAATCCGCCACGACCCCCCCGCCCGCCTGAACAAATGCCCTGCCGCCTTTCATCACAATGGTCCTGATATTTATGCATGTATCTGCGTTCCCCGAGAAGCTGAAATACCCTACGAGCCCCGCATAAGGCCCGCGCCTCGTGTTCTCGAGCTCCTCGATGATCTCCATCGCCCTTACCTTCGGCGCGCCCGATACCGTGCCGGCGGGGAATGTAGCCCTGATGACGTCGAACATGTCCTTATCGGGCCTCAGCTTCCCGGTGCATTCGCTGACAATATGCATCACGTGCGAATATTTCTCGACGGTCATGAGCTCGGATACTTTTACCGTGCCGTATTTGCAGACCCTGCCGATGTCGTTGCGCCCGAGGTCCACGAGCATGATGTGCTCGGCCCGTTCCTTTACGCTTGAGAGCAGGTTCTTCTCGAGGCGCTTCTCCTCGGCCTCGGTCCTGCCCCTCGGACGCGTGCCAGCGATGGGCCTGAGCTCCACAACATTATCCTCGCATCTGACCATCAACTCGGGCGAAGCCCCGACGAGGGACATCTCTTTCATCTTCAGGTAGTACATATACGGCGAAGGGTTTATCATCCTCAGCGAACGGTACAGGTCGATGCCGGAACACGATATCCTCGTGCTGAACCTCTGGGACGGCACGACCTGGATTATATCGCCTATCCTGATGTAGCTCTTCGCTTTCCTGACCAGCGCGACAAACTCTGCCTTTGTAAAATTGGAATCTATGCCCTGTTCGACCTCGCGGATTTTCTTTCGCCCGGCCGCAAGCGCGGCGCCGAGCATCTTTATAAGGCCGTCTATCTTCCTTACGGCGGCATCATATGCCCTTGAAGGATCGCCCTCGACGTGAGCGTTCGAGACTACCTTTATCTTGTGCTTCACGTGGTCGAATATCAGGATCGTGTCCGTGAGCATGAAGACGGAATCCGGCGCGTTGAGGTCATCAGGATTTTTCGAGGGCAATTCCTCGAAAAATCTTACCATATCGTAACCCATGAATCCTACGAGCCCTCCGCAGAACCTCGGCAGGCCGGGGGTATGCACGAACCTGTATCTTCCCAGGACGCCCTTCATCTCTTCAAGCGGATCGGTTGACGCGGTGAAACGCTTCGTATTACCGTCTTCGGTTATCTCAATGCAGCCGCCTTTGCTCTTGAATACGAGCGACGGCCCGGAGCCGAGGAAAGAATAACGGGCTATCTTCTCCCCGCCTTCCACGGATTCAAGGAGGAATGAATAATCACCCCTGTCGATCTTCATGAATGCGGACACCGGCGTCTCAAGGTCAGCCGTTATCTCGGCATAGACCGGGATAAGGTTGCCTTTTTTAGATAGGCGGCCGAATTCTTTTTTTGACGGTACGTATTCCATTATTTTTTATAGACCTTATCGGGATCGAACATCTTTCTTCCCGACACGGACGTATTCCCCTTATTGTCCTTAAGTTTCCTGTAAAAGCAAGACCTGTAACCCGTGTGGCATGCCCCTCCGACCTGCTTTACTTTAACGAGCAGGCAGTCCGCGTCGCAGTCAAAACGGATCTCCTTCACTTTCTGGACATGCCCTGATGATTCTCCCTTGAGCCAAAGCTTCTTCCTTGAACGCGAATAGAAGTGGGCCCTCTTTGTCTCTATCGTCTTCCTTACCGCGACGTCGTTCATATAGGCGACCATCAGGACCTCATTGTTCGCGTAGTCCTGTATTACCGCCGGTATCAGCCCGTTCTCGTCATATTTCAGCCCCTTGATGAACTTGTTCATATCCTTACGGCGACTCCTTTTCTCTTAAGATACTCTTTAACCTGTTTTACCGAATATTCCCTGAAATGGAATATCGACGCCGCCAGCACCGCGTCTGCCTTGCCCTTCACGAGCCCGTCATAGAGATGCGACGGCAAGCCGGCGCCGCCCGATGCGATGACGGGTATCCCAACATTCCCGGATACGGCCCTGGTCAGCTCTATATCGTAACCGATCTTCGTTCCGTCCCTGTCCATGGAAGTAAGCAATATCTCCCCAGCTCCCAGCCTCTGTGATTCCCTGGCCCACCTTACGGCATCCATACCCGTAGGCGTCCTTCCGCCGTGGGTGAATACTTCCCACTTCTTGCCTTTTTGCTTGGCGTCAATCGCCACGACGATACATTGGCTGCCGAACCTGTCGGAGGATTCGCGTATCAGGCCCGGGTCCTTTACCGCGGCGGTATTTATGGATACCTTGTCCGCGCCCGCATTCAGGAGGTTCCGTATATCCGAGATGTTCCTGATGCCTCCGCCTACAGTAAGCGGCATGAATACCTGTTCGGCGGTCCGGCGGACCACGCTTATTATCGTATCCCTGTCCTCATAGCTTGCCGTGATATCAAGGAATACGAGCTCATCGGCGCCCTCCTTCTCGTAGAAAGAGGCGTTGACTACGGGATCCCCGGCGTCCCTCAGGTTCACAAAATTCACTCCCTTGACGACACGGCCGTCCTTAACATCAAGGCAGGGAATTATCCTTTTTGCGAGCATACTTTATTCGCGTCCTTTAGAAGGATCTTCTTGTCGTAGAGCGCGCGTCCGACTATGACGCCGACCACTTCCTTCCTGTTGTAGTCCCTTAGTATCCTCAGGTCGGCAAGGGTCGAAATGCCTCCGGAAACGATCATGTCTATCTTAACCTCTCCGAGGAACCTCAGTATGTTGCCGAATCCCGGCCCCTGAAGTGTCCCGTCCCTAGAGATGTCGGTATATTCGACTGTCTGGACCCCGAACATCTTTATCCTCTGGGCAAAATCTATCGCCTTTATCTCCGTCGGGTTCACCCACCCCTTTGTCTGCAGATAGCCGTCCTTCACGTCAAGGCTCACGATTATCTTCTCGCGGTACTTGTCCACCGCTTTCTTCAGGAACTGCTCGTCCTCGCAGGCCTTTGTCCCGAGTATCGCGTATGAGGCGCCGGCCCTTATGACTGTCTGGAGGTCCGTTTCGGTCCTTATGCCGCCGCCGACCTCGATAGGTATATCGAGCGACGCCGTTATCTTCCTGATCCAATCTAGGTTCTTCAGTTTTCCTTCAAGCGCGCCGTCGAGGTCCACGACATGGATCCTCTTCGCGCCTTCGCTCTGCCACCAGAGCGATGTCTTTACGGGGTCGCTCGAGTATACCGTTTCCCTCGAGAAGTCCCCCCTGAAAAGCCTTACTACATTGCCTCCCCTTATGTCAACAGCAGGTATAACGATCATATTTTTACGAAATTCCTCATGATTTTAAGCCCCAGCGCCTGGCTCTTCTCAGGGTGGAACTGTGTGGCGTAAACATTATCGGACCATATCGCCGACGCGAATTTTACTCCGTAGCCGGTGTAAGCGCTGACGGATGACCTGTCTTCCGGCAAGGCATAATATGAATGCACGAAGTAGACGTATGAACCCTCGGGAATACCCTTGAACAGCGGGCAATCTTTCCTGATGCCGGAAAGCCGGTTCCACCCCATGTGGGGTATCTTGAGCTTTTTCGACCTGAACTTCAGCACCTTGCCCTTTATTATGCCGAGACCCCTGCACGATGCGGCCTCCTCACTCCTGTCGAAGAGCAATTGCAGGCCGAGGCACAGCCCGAGGAACGGCCTGCCGCCTTCGATGAATTCCATCATAGGTCCTACAAGTTTACGTGACTTGAGCTCCGACATCGCGTCCCTGAAGGCGCCGACGCCAGGAAAGACCAGCTTATCCGCCTTAAGTATATCCCTGGCCTTATCCGATACTATTACGGATGCGCCTTCCGCCTCGAGGGCTTTCGACACGCTCCTGAGGTTGCCCATACCGTAATCAAGGACGGTTATCTTTTGCTTCATAGTCTCCCTTTAGTCGACGGGACGCCCTTTACCCTCGGGTCTATCCTTGTCGCGTCGCACAATGCCCTTCCGAACGCCTTGAAGATCGCCTCAAGCACATGATGGAGGTCCTCTCCGCGGTATTCGATATGCAGGTTTATGCCCGAGTTCCTTACGAAGGCCTCGAGGAACTGCTTCGCGCTCGAGAGATTATAACCCTGCCTGTCGAGAAGGGTCGGAGGCACAGGTTTTCCCGTGCAGCGCATATACAGCGACGGCCTTCCGCTTATATCGAGCGCTATGCGCGCAAGCGCCTCTTCCATGGGCACAGCCACATCCCTCGACCCGAAACGGCGTATCCCTTTCTTGTTCCCGAGCGCCTTTGCGAGCGCTTCGCCGAGGGCAATACCCGCATCCTCGTTCGTATGGTGTATATCGACATTGAGGTCGCCTTTGGCGATAAGCTTAAGGTCGAAACACCCGTGCCTCGCGAAGAGCGAGAGCATATGGTCAAGGAAGCCAATCCCGGTGTAGACGCGGAACTTCCCAGTCCCGTCAATGTTGAGATCTACCGTTATATCGGTCTCCGTGGTCTTGCGCTTATGCTTAACGGCCCTCTTCTTCATTTAGAACCTCGCTTTGATGGATTCAAGGTGCTTGCTGAGCCCCTCGAGCTTCGTTATCTTCTCTATCGACCTCTTTGCCTTCTCGAGCGCCTTCTTCGAATACGATATTATGTGCGAGGATTTCACGAAAT